>NZ_CADEGP010000062.1 GCF_902826915.1 uncultured Nitrosomonas sp. | reverse complement strand
CCAAAACCGCTCGATTAGCCCTTGGTGTGCGGTGAATTAATCAGTGTTTCCCTAATTCTAGCTTGTGGAACAAGCTACCATGCAGGCTTAGTTTTGCAAGGCACTGGTTGGAAACTGTTGCCGGTATTCCCTGCAATGTTGAAATTGCCAGCGAATACCGTTACCGTAACCCCTTGGTAGGTCAAGCTACCTTAGTAGTTGGCATTTCTCAGTCTGGTGAAACTGCTGATACTCTGGCGGCAATAAATTATGCTAAGAAGTTAGGTCATCAATACAGTCTTGCTATTTGTAATGTGCCAGAAAGTGCATTGATACGACAAGCTAATTTGTGCTTTCTCACGCGTGCAGGCCCAGAGATCGGAGTAGCCTCGACGAAAGCATTTACTACACAATTGGCTTCACTATTGTTATTGACAGTGACATTGGCAAAGATGCGTCATAAATTATCCACCCAGGATGAGCAACGGATGATTATGGCGCTTCGCCATTTGCCGGTGGCTCTGCAACACGCATTGCAAATCGAGCCGCAGGTGAAGATCTGGGCAAGAAGTTTTGCACAAAAACGTCATGCACTATTTCTTGGACGCGGGGTTCATTATCCTATCGCGATGGAAGGAGCGCTTAAGCTCAAAGAAATTTCTTACATTCATGCTGAGGCTTATGCAGCAGGAGAGTTGAAGCATGGACCACTGGCTTTGGTTGATAATGAGATGCCTGTCGTAGCCATTGCACCCAATGATCAGTTGATTGGCAAGCTTAAATCAAATTTGCAAGAAGTGCATGCTCGGGGTGGTGAGCTTTATGTATTTGCAGATGCAGACTCTCAAATGACGCAGAGTAAGAATCTTCATGTCATCCGTTTATCTGAGCATGCAGGTTTGCTGAGCCCGATTCTGCATACCATACCACTACAGTTATTGGCTTATCATGTGGCCTTAGTGAAAGGCACGGATGTTGATAAACCACGGAATCTAGCGAAAGCTGTGACTGTTGAATAATATTAATGGAGAATGGATTATATGCAGCATAAAATTATTACAATGCTATTGAATAATTTATTCTTATCTTTATTGCTACGAAGCTAGATACTTTATCCATAGAATATAGGATGGTAATATCAACTTACTTTAGTTAAGGGTGTCAATAAATGGCTGGTCATAGCAAGTGGGCAAATATTAAGCATAAGAAAGCAGCGCAAGATGCCAAGCGGGGTAAAGTATTTACCCGACTTATCAAGGAAATTACAGTGGCTGCTCGGATGGGGGGGGGGGATCCAGATAGTAATCCGCGTTTGCGCTTAGCGGTGGATAAAGCATACGACCAGAATATGCCAAAAGATAACGTTGAGCGTGCGATTAAACGGGGCTGCGGTGCGCTGGATGGCGTTGATTATGAAGAAATTCGTTATGAAGGGTATGGAGTAGCAGGTGCTGCGGTAATGGTGGATTGCATGACGGATAATCGTGTTCGAACCGTGGCTGATGTGCGCCATGCGTTTACCAAATTTGGCGGGAATTTGGGAACGGATGGCTCCGTTAGTTTTCTGTTCAAACACTGCGGTCAGTTAATTTTCGCGCCTGGAACGAATGAGGATAGGATCATAGAAGCGGCAGTGGAGAATGGAGCTGAAGACGTGATCAATAACGAGGACGGTAGCATAGAAGTAATTACTGCCCCTTATGAATTCATAAATATAAAGGATGCTTTGGAGAAAGCGGGGTTTAAGGCAGAATTGGCCGAGGTAACTATGAAGCCAGGTAATGAAACAGTACTTTTGGGTGATGATGCGGTAAAGATGCAGAAATTATTAGACGCGCTGGAAAATTTGGACGATGTGCAGAATGTATATACTACAATTGTGCTTGAAGAGTCATAAACTAAGCTACCATGAGGTGAGAAAATCCGTATTCTTGGCATAGATCCAGGATTACGTATTACTGGTTTTGGCGTGATAGACAAGAATGGAAGCAATTTAACCTACGTCAGCAGTGGCAGCGTTAAGACCTCGGAAGGTGAGTTGCCATTCCGTCTTAAGTTGATTTTAGATAATTTAACCGAAATTATTGCCTTATATCGTCCACAACACGTTTCCATAGAGCAGATTTTTGTCAATATCAACCCTAGATCAACATTATTGTTGGGGCAAGCGCGTGGTGCGGCAATTTGTGCGGCAGTTATGAATAATCTAATGGTGGCTGAATATACTGCATTGCAGATTAAGCAAGCAGTTGTTGGAAATGGTCATGCAAAAAAAGATCAAGTACAAGAAATGGTGATGCGATTACTTAAATTGACCGGAAGTCCAGGTACCGATGCGGCTGATGCTTTGGCTTGTGCCATTTGCCATGCGAATGGCGGGCTTGGCTTGGGAAGAATTGCGACAACCGGCTACCGAATGAAGCGTGGGCGGTTAGTTTGATTGGGCGATTAACCGGTGCATTGTTAGAAAAACATCCGCCCCGGGTGTTGTTGGAAGTGCAGGGAATTGGTTATGAGATTGATGTGCCGATGAGTACTTTTTATGATCTACCCGTGGTTGGAACTCAAGTTACTCTGTATACCCACCTTGTAATACGTGAAGATATGCATTTACTGTTTGGCTTTGCGACAGAGCCGGAGCGCCAGACATTTCGAATGTTAGTAAAAATTTCTGGTATAGGTGCAAGAACAGCATTAGCACTTCTATCTGGTTTGAGTGTGGCTGATCTGCATTGCGCGGTGGGTGCTCAAGATAGTGCGCGATTAGTAAAAGTGCCTGGTATTGGAAAAAAGACGGCCGAGCGTTTATTACTTGAATTGCGGGATAAATTGGACTTGGCAGCACTCAACTCCGATCATACAGCGTCGTCAACCAGTGAGAGTGACATTCTCAATGCATTGCTATCATTGGGCTATAGCGATCGTGAAGCCAGTTGGGCTATTAAGCAGATTTCTTCGAATGCGGTGGTATCCGATGGCATACGCCAAGCGTTGCAATTATTATCTAAAGAGAGATAGTAGAAGATCATGAGGGTGCTGAATGATTGAAACTGACCGGCTTATAACTGCTATTTCCTCATCTTCGCAAGAAGAAATATTAGAGCGGGCATTACGTCCTAAACAACTTGAGGAGTATGTCGGTCAGGAAAAAATTCGTGGGCAACTGCAGATATTTATAGAAGCTGCCAGGAATCGACACGAAGCGCTAGATCATGTTTTATTATTCGGGCCGCCCGGATTAGGTAAGACGACACTTGCGCATATTATTGCCAGAGAAATGGGCGTTAATTTGCGGCAAACTTCTGGTCCGGTACTGGAGCGTCCGGGAGATTTGGCGGCTTTATTAACTAATCTGGAGCCTAATGATGTTCTGTTTATCGATGAAATTCATCGCCTTTCACCCGTAGTAGAAGAAATTCTTTATCCGGCGCTGGAAGACTATCAATTAGATATTATGATAGGAGAGGGGCCGGCAGCTCGATCTGTGAAGCTTGACTTGCCTTCATTTACTTTGGTGGGAGCAACGACACGCGCTGGTATGCTTACGAATCCACTACGTGATCGTTTTGGCATTGTGTCACGCTTGGAGTTTTATACGCCGGAAGAACTTGGCAAGATAGTTATTCGTTCTGCCGGGTTATTGAAAGTACAAATTTCATCCGATGGCGCGCTAGAAATTGCTCGCCGTTCGCGTGGCACGCCACGCATTGTCAATCGTTTGCTACGCCGTGTGCGTGATTATGCCCAGGTGAAGGCAGATGGGCATATTACTTACCTTGTGGCGGATGCTGCTTTGAGCATGTTGGATGTTGATGCGATCGGGCTGGATGTTATGGACCGGAAATTGCTATTAGCCGTATTGGAAAAATTTAGTGGTGGCCCGGTCGGTGTTGATAATCTCGCTGCTGCGATTAGTGAAGAGCGCGACACGATTGAAGATGTGTTAGAGCCATACTTAATTCAGCAAGGATTCTTGAAACGCACATCAAGAGGACGTATGGCAACGACAGCGGCTTATCAGCATTTTGGTATCACTCAGTTAAATGGTGAGTTAAGTGGTGAACTTTGGGAAGAAAGAAATTTATAATTAACTCTATTGCCTACAACTTATGCAGATTCAAACATTGCGATTCATAGTAGCCGTATTGCTGACCCTGGTGGCTATGTTGTATTTTTATACCGGTCGTGAAAAAGATTTTTACAGTAAAAGTGCAGAGCCTGCAATTGCTCAAATATTAACCGAAATTTCAAGCTGGGAAAAACAAGCGCTGCTGCTTCATTTGGCGCCAGAAGCAAGGCAAACAATAAGCGACGAACAGCTTGATCGGCTGATGGATCTGTATCGCAGTTTCGGTCGATTTCAATCCATCGAAGAACTTAATTTTTCTCGTACTGTTAGTGCATTCTCATTGGTTGGAGAAAAGCGCATTAATTATTCAGGTGCTGCTAATTTTGACGCAGGGTTAATTAGTCTGAATGTTACTTTAATCGAACGAGGAGGTTTTTTTCTTGTGTATAATTTCACATTGGCAAAAGTTTCAAACGAGTAGGGCCTAAAAATACGGCATAATTCATGATATTATGCTTTGAACTATATCCTTCATATAGTAGTCTTATCGATCGTTAGAATAGTTTGTTATAAATTTCACAGTGGAGGCTATTTAATAATGAATCAAAATTTATCAACCGTTTCGCAAAGATCACCTTCTGCGATAGCAACGAATAAAGTATTACGTAACACATATATGCTTTTGTCTTTAACATTGTTATTCAGCGGCTTTACTGCTGCCATGTCAATGATGATGAATATGCCACCAATGACTTATTTGATATCGGTCATTGGCGCTATGGTTATTGCGATGTTTGTATTGCCCCGTTTTGCAAATTCGCCTGCTGGAATCGGAATTGTATTTCTGATTACGGGCATGCTGGGATTTGGATTGGGGCCGATATTAACTATGTATGCGTCTCTTCCTAATGGTGGAAATATTATTACGCTGTCGCTTGCTGGGACAGGGGCTATTTTCATGGGACTGTCCGCTTATGTGCTGACTACACGGAAAGATTTCAGTTTCCTCGGTGGATTCTTGATGGTAGGATTTTTGTTAGTGCTGCTAGCTGCCCTAGCTAATATATTCCTGCAAATACCGGCTATGTCATTGATGATATCTGCTGTTGTCATTATGATCATGAGTGGCTTTATTCTGCATGACACCAGTCGCATTATTCATGGTGGTGAAACCAATTACGTGCTGGCCACTATTGGCTTATATATGACAATTTTTAATATCTTCATTAGCCTGCTGCAAATACTGGGTATTATGAGCAATGATGATTAATTTCCGGATTTTAGAATAATCCATAAAACCCCGGTTTAACCGGGGTTTTATTTTGGATAAAAGAACTTCAATGTGAGGAATTAATCATGGATTGGATGCAAATCATTGCTGCTTTGGCGCTAGTCATGTTTATCGTTGTCTTGTTGCCAAGAACTCGGCATATGATAAAAAATAGTCCCAAAGGCACATCTTCCGATTGGATGAGTTTCGTCATTCCAATTGCTGTGGTAGTCCTATTTATCATATTGCTAATTAAATTGGTATGATCCATTTGCCTGAGGGGCAATTAATTTCAGGTTCTGAAATTTTGAGATTTAAATTCGTTTGAGATGGATTAATGAAAATCAAGTAAGCCGCATCACGAATTGAAATGATTTTTTCTCGACGCAGTGCTTTCTTGCCGCTCCCTCTCATAGCAATACCATAATATAAACATGGGAATATTCCTATAAAAATCATGAATTTTCCTTGTTTGAGCTACAGTGGCATGCTAAAATTTCCACTTGATTAATTAGCATGTAGAAGGTATCTACAACTAAGAAAATCTAAGTTGCGGATAATAAGGAAATTCGGCCAAGAAAATATGATTATCGTCAATCAAGGTGTGGTTTTAACAATACAAGATTGTGGCGTTTGAAGTCAGTAAACTGGCTGAACAAGATAATGGTTCAGGTTTGTAGTGTTCATAGTCGTACCTGAAGTCTGTAAAATTAGTAATCATGTAGGGGGAAATATGGGAAGTAAATCAGTAGTAACCTGGGCGGGGGTTTCCGCTTTTGCTTTGTACTCAAGCATGGCGGTGGGGCAGCAATCTAAGTATAATTTTCCCGAGCCGCAGAGTGTCATAGCGCAAGATATCTACGATCAGCACATCATGCTTATGTGGATTTGTTTGGTTATTTTTATCGCTGTATTTGGTGTCATGTTTTATTCAATACTTAAACACCGAAAGTCTTTGGGTTATAAAGCAGCGAATTTTCATCATAGCACTACTGTTGAGATAGTGTGGACTGTAATACCGTGTCTTATTCTTATTTTTATGGCATATCCAGCAACAAAGACGGTCATTGCGATGAAGGATACTTCAAGTCCTGACATGACCATTAAAGCAACGGGCTATCAGTGGATGTGGGGGTACGATTACCTGCAGGGCGAGGGTGAAGGTATAAGTTTTTTTAGTAAATTATCTACACCTAGAGCTCAATACGAAAATAAAGAGCCTAAAGGTGAGCATTATTTATTGGAAGTTGATAATCGCGTGGTGGTGCCAGTGGGTAAAAAAGTGCGTGTTATCATAACTGCCAATGATGTCATTCATGCTTGGTGGGTGCCGGCGCTAGGGGTTAAGCAAGATGCTATTCCGGGTTTTATTCGTGATTCATGGTTCACGGCCGATAAGGCAGGAATTTATCGTGGCCAATGTGCTGAATTGTGCGGCAAGGATCATGGGTTTATGCCGATCGTGGTGGAGGTGATGGAGGCGGATGACTACACCCAGTGGGTGGCAGCTCAACAAAGCGCGTCTGCAGTTAAAACATCAATGCATGTAGAAAATAAGTAAAAGGAGATAATTATGGCAGCAGTACATGGTGACGCACACGGACATGATGAGCATCATCCCAGCGGGATAATGCGCTGGGTGACAACAACCAATCATAAAGACATTGGTACAATGTACTTATGGTTTAGTTTTACGATGTTCTTGGTCGGCGGATTTTTGGCAATGGGAATTCGTGCAGAGCTATATCAACCAGGTATTCAGATTCTTGAGCCTGAGTTATTTAATCAATTTACAACGTTACATGGCCTAATTATGGTGTTTGGTGCCATTATGCCGGCCTTTGTGGGTTTTGCTAACTGGCAAGTGCCAATGATGATTGGTGCCCCTGATATGGCATTTGCGCGCATGAATAACTGGAGTTTTTGGTTGTTGCCAGTCGCAGGAACGCTCCTAATCAGTTCGTTTTTTGTTCCAGGCGGCGCTGCAGCGGGTGGTTGGACATTTTATCCACCACTTTCTACTCAGGGCGGTCTGGGCGTAGATTTGATGATTTTCTCAGTGCATATTCTGGGTGCATCATCAATCATGGGCTCTATCAATATCATCACTACCATTCTGAATATGCGTGCTCCTGGCATGACATTGATGAAAATGCCAATGTTCGTGTGGACGTGGTTGATTACGGCTTATTTGTTAGTCCTGGTTATGCCTGTTTTGGCTGGTGTGGTAACCATGTTGCTGACAGATCGGCATTTTGGTACAAGCTTCTTTAATGCGGCTGGTGGTGGTGATCCGGTGATGTTTCAGCATATCTTCTGGTTTTTTGGTCACCCAGAAGTCTACATAATGATTTTACCTGCATTCGGCATCGTGTCGGAAATTATCCCGACTTTTGCGCGTAAGCCACTGTTTGGCTATTCTTCAATGGTGTATGCAACGGCATCAATCGCGATTTTGTCCTGTGTTGTGTGGGCGCATCACATGTTTACTGCAGGAATGCCAACAGTAGGGCAGTTATTCTTCATGTATGCAACGATGCTGATTGCTGTGCCAACTGGTGTTAAAGTATTTAACTGGACGGCTACTATGTGGCGTGGTTCGATGACGTTTGAAACGCCGATGTTATTTGCAATCGGCTTTATTTTCTTATTTGTAATTGGTGGGTTTAGTGGTGTAATTTGCGCGATTGTGCCGATTGACATACAAGTTCAAGATACTTATTACGTAATAGCGCATTTCCATTATGTATTGGTGTCAGGCGCGTTGTTTTCTTTGTTTGCGGGTGTATATTACTGGTTGCCAAAATGGACTGGTAATATGTACAGCGAAACGTTGGGTAAATGGCACTTCTGGTTGTCAATGTTCTTTTTTAATCTAACATTCTTTGTGCAGCATTTCTTGGGTTTGGCTGGCATGCCACGGAGGATACCGGACTATAATCTGCAGTTCGCTGATTTTAATATGATCTCCAGTATCGGTGCATTTGGATTTGGATTAACACAGTTGCTTTTCCTGTACATCGTGATTAGTTGCATTCGCAGTGGAGAAAAATCACCGGAGAAACCTTGGGAAGGCGCAACAACTTTGGAATGGACACATTTACCGTGCCCAGCTCCATACCATAGTTTTGAGAAACCACCTATTGTCAAATAAAAACAATAAGAGAAGTGTATGTCACAAGAAACAGATAGAAAACGCAAGAAGATCATAACTGCAATTATTCTGTTTGCTACGGTTGCAGCAATTTATATAACGGTTATATTAAAAGTATGGTAGAAAATAATTCAAAAGCAAATATCTTAATGATGAAAAAGTTGTTGGTTTTCACATTGATAATGTTTGTATTTGGTTATGCACTCGTGCCATTTTATGAAAAGTTTTGTGAAGTAACTGGAATCAATAATTTGCTGCGACCAGACGTACTGGCTAAAGATAACTGGGTGGATGAAGAGCGCTGGGTAACAATTGAGTTTGATGCCAACACAAGAGGATTACCATGGCAATTTAAACCACTGCAAACAAGTGCTCGAATACATCCAGGTGAGCCAGTGAATGTGATGTATGAAATTACAAACAATTCAGATCGCGAAATGGTTGGGCAAGCAATTCCTAGCTATAGCCCTCGTTTTTTAGATAAGCATCTGAAAAAGTTTGAGTGTTTTTGTTTTACAAAACAGGTTCTTAAACCAAATGAGGCTAGGCAAATGCCAGTGCAATTTGTAATTGAGCCAGGATTTCCTGCAGATATACATACTGTGACAATATCATACACATTTTTTGAGCTACCTGAAGGCGCGAGTACGGCCAAAAGGTAAGGAATTAAAAGTTGAACAAAATTGCTGAAAAAACTGGTGCAAGTGCTTGGCAAGTTGCTAAAGCTGTAATGTTCGCTTTTATGGGGATTCGGAAAAAAAGTGATCTTGAGCATGATGCAGCGACATTAAAACCTGCACAAGTAATCATTGGTGGGATTATCGGGGCAATTATTTTTGTACTTAGCATTATGCTAGTAGTTAGGTTAGTGGTCAGTTAGATATTGAAAAATTATAAGTAGGAGGAGAGTAGAATGAGTCAAGAATCCGGACATTATTACGTCCCAGCTCCGTCGATGTATCCAATTATAGGATCAACGGCAGTCTTTTTTATGGGGTCAGGCGCAGCGCTGACTATGAACAAGATAGAGCTTGGCTATGGGTTATTAGGAATAGGTTTCGCTATTTTGATATATATGCTGTTTGCATGGTTCGGAACTGTAGCTAGAGAAAGTGAAAGTGGTAAATACAATGATCAAGTGGATTTGTCATTTCGATGGGGAATGAGTTGGTTTATTTTTACCGAAGTAATGTTTTTCTGTGCTTTTTTTGGTGCGTTATGGTATATGCGGAACTTATCCATACCGTGGTTGATGGAAGAAAGTACAGTGCTAGGGAATGAATTTTGGACTTCCTATGATGGCACTTGGCCTACCTCTGGTCCAGGCACACACGAGGCCTTTACGCCAATGGGTGCGTGGGGATTGCCTGCTTTCAATACTCTGTTGCTTTTAACTTCAGGCGTTACAGTTACGATAGCGCATTGGAGATTGAAGGAAAATAGACGCGATGGATTAAAACTGTGGTTATTGGCGACGATAGCATTGGGTGTTTTGTTTATTGGTTGCCAGGCATATGAGTATGTTCATGCCTATAATGATCTAAACTTGAAATTGACAACGGGTGCATACGGCTCAACATTTTTTATGTTGACAGGTTTTCATGGTTTCCATGTGACCATCGGTACAATTATGTTGATCGTTATTTATTTCCGTAGTGCTGCAGGGCATTTTACACCGGAGCATCATTTTGGTTTTGAAGGCGTGGCTTGGTACTGGCACTTTGTTGACGTGGTATGGTTAGGTTTGTTTATATTTGTTTATCTGATGTAAATGGAATAGTACTTGCGAGTTATGATTCCGGCTTTATGATACTTTGAGATAAAAAACATAAGGTTATTGTTCAAATTATCTACAAAGCTGGGATCAATTCGCAGATCAAGAGAATTTTAAGAAATATTTCTCTGTTGTTTTAATAAGTTGATTTAGTCTGGAAATTAAATCAGGCAAAGTAGTTCATCTCATGTACTTGAGTAGATAAGAATGATTGTAATGGGATATCACTTTAGACCAAAGTTATGGTCAATAGCACTGACTATTTTGTTTGTAATGATTTTTTTCGAATTGGGTAGGTGGCAATTGTCTCGAGCTGATGAGAGAAATTCGCAGCATGAGCAACTAGAAAAATATGCGATGCAGCCTGTTATTACCTTGCCAGGAAGCCCTATAAAGTTAGCTGACTTTCAATATCGTGAGGTTGAAATACGAGGCAAATATCTCGCAGAATATACGATATTTCTGGACAATAAAACTTATCAGGGACGTGCGGGGTATCATGTTATTACTCCGCTAAAGATCTCTAACAGTTCAATGCTTGTACCCATAAATAGAGGTTGGGTGGCAACAGGCAATGATCGGTCAATTTTGCCCTTGATTGATACTGATAGAGAAGAAATAACAGTAACTGGCACTGTAGTATCTCCAGATATCAGAGCACTGACGCTTTCTGACAAAATTGTAGCGGGATCTGTTTGGGACAACTTTGATCTGGAAAGATATCAGGAAGTAACGGGTTTGAATATGCAACCTATTATGATTTTACAAAATGACGCAAATGAAGACGGTTTGGTACGAGCCTGGCATAAGCCAGATTCTGGTGCATCAAAAAACATTGGCTATGCAGTTCAATGGTTTTCATTAGCAATTACAACAATAGTTATTTTCATAGTTTTGAATGTCAAACGAACAAATTCAGAAAACAAACAGGCGTAAATTTTTATTATTACTCGCTTTAATGTGTGCGCCTGTAGTCGTGTCCTATACCTTGTATTTCACGGATTATAGACCGGAGAGTACTCATTATGGAGATTTAATACCTATTGTTAAGGTGTTAGGATCGGGCATAAATCAGAGCGACAATACGATACTTCGCATGAAAGATCTTCACGGCAAGTGGGTGCTGGTAACGGTAGATTCAGGACAATGTGACGAAGCATGTAAAGAAAAGCTATATTTCATGCGTCAAGTACGTTTAACACAAGGTAAGGAAAAACATAGAATTGAGCGGCTCTGGTTAATCAATGACAACGTTGGGCCAGACAATGAATTGATTAAGCAATATGAAGACACTTACTTCGTCAGTGCAAAAGATAGCGAAATACTCAGGTATATCGAGACTCAAGAAACGCAAACAAAGCATATCTATTTAATTGATCCAATTGGAAATTTAATGATGCGCTTCCCTGAGGATGTGGATGGCACTAAAATGGGCCACGATCTGAAGCGATTGCTACACGTTTCACAAATAGAGCACTGAACACACCTAATGCTTCACGCGTTAGGTTGATGCTACAAAACAACGAAAACATTTTGAGAATAAACATAGGAGATAATGACATGGCTACTAGTATAGCTTGGCATGAAACGGCTTCGCGAATTAATCAATTTTATCGATTGACAAAACCACGCGTAGTATCGTTGATTGTTTTCACAGCGGTAATCGGAATGTTCTTAGCTGTTCCAGGCGCTGTACCAATCGATATCTTGTTATTAGCTACTCTAGGCATAGCATTAGTGGCAGGTGCCGCAGCCGCTTTGAATTGTCTTGTAGAGCAAAAAATGGATGCCGTAATGGCACGTACTAAAGGTAGACCCCTGCCACAAGGGAAAGTCAGCGTTCCCGAAACTTTGTTCTTTCTGTTGTTGGTTGGAGGATTAGGACTTTTCATTCTGTATTACTGGGTTAATGCGCTCACAATGTGGCTAACATTGGCGACATTTGTGGGATATGCCATTATTTATACGGTGATCCTGAAACCATTAACACCACAAAATATTGTTATTGGTGGCGCATCAGGCGCAATGCCTCCGGTATTGGGGTGGGCAGCAGTAACTGGAGAAGTTACCAGTGATGCGCTGTTGTTATTTCTAATTATTTTTGCTTGGACACCACCGCATTTTTGGGCGCTTGCACTCTACAGAAAAAAAGAATATGCCTCAATTGGCATGCCTATGTTGCCAGTTACTCATGGTGATCAATTTACAAAATTGCATGTAGTCCTATATACCATTATCTTGTGTTTGGTAACTACGTTGCCTTATATCACGCAAATGAGTGGCTTGATTTATTTAGTCAGTTCTATTCTACTCAATGGTGTTTTTATGTACTACGCGATAGAAATTTATCGTAACTACAGTGATCAGCTGGCACGAGATGCATTCCGTTATTCAATCCTTTATTTGGCGCTACTGTTTGTCGCGTTACTGGTAGATCACTACTTCTTTTTCTAGATTAGTGTAATAAGAAGCTAATGCTGTGTTTACAATACTTGCTGGGGAAATTGGAATATTCCGGGTATTGTAAACGCAGAAATAAAAGGTAAAGTTTAAGTCTCAGTCGGGAACAATTTTCCCGGATTCAAAATGTTGTTTGGATCGAATAGGCGTTTAATATTTCTCATTAAATCCAACGTTGCACCATCAATCTCTTTCGTCACAAAAGCGCGCTTCTCGCTGCCGATACCATGCTCGCCCGATAGTGTACCGCGCAGCCTGATCACTAAATCAAATATTTCATCCAGGCAGTGCTCAGCACGAGCTACTTCTTCTGTATCGTCAGGATTGATTAACAGATTGACGTGAATGTTCCCATTGCCGGCATGGCCAAAATTAACATTATGTAATTGATACCGATCGCTAAGTTTTGTCAGGCCTGCTAAAAATTGCGGCAAGGTGTTTACCGGTACCACCACATCTTCGTTAATTTTCTTCGGGGCAATTTCCTTCAACAGCGGTGATAAGGCTTTGCGTGCTTGCCACAGTGCTGTCGTATCGTTGGCTTGCTGTGCGCGAATTAATCCATCGCTGCGACATGCCTCAAGGATGGCGGCAATTGAAGTGGTTATGTCTTCGCCAAAGCCATCGACCTCAATCATCAGCATGGCATGGGTATTCATAGGCAACATATCCGGATAGCGGCCACGAATGAGATTGAGCGATCCAGCATCCAGAAATTCAAGTGCGCTTGGTAATTGCGGAAGTGCCATAATATTGACAATAGCCTGAGTACAACTTGAGAGATCGTTAAAATGCGCTGTAATACCAGCGACAGTGCTGGGAAGCGCTGCGAGTTTGAGGGTAGCCTCGGTAATAACAGCCAGCGTTCCTTCGGAACCAATCAATAGCCGAGTTAAATCATAGCCGACTACGCCTTTGGTAGTGTAACAGCCGGTTGTAATTAAATCTCCCGTGCCGGTCACGGCTTTCAAGCCCAAAACATGTTCACGTGTGGTGCCGTATTTCACGGCATGCGGCCCACCTGCACTGGTGGCAATATTGCCGCCAATACTCGAAAATTGCGCGCTTGAAGGATCCGGTGGCCAGAAAAAACCATGCGGCTTGGCAGCATCTTGCACGGTTTGATTCAGAACGCCAGGTTCCGCCACGATTACCCGATTGGCGGGATCAACCGAGATGATGTTCAGCATGCGTTCCAGCGATAAGGCGATACCACCAAATTCTGGTAAGCTGCCGCCTGCTGTGCCGGTACCGCGGCCACGGGGAATCAATGGGACATGATACTGATTGCACAAGGATACAATATGGCACACTTCTTTCGTGGTTAAGGGAAATAGCACAGCGTCCGGCGGAAAAATCTTGCGACTATTGTCATAGGCATAAGAATAGCAATCCGCCGGATCGGTATAGAAGCGATCGGATGGAAACGCACGTTGTAGTTTGGCGACCAAGTTAGCGGGCAACATGGAAAAAACTAACTTGGAAGCATTAATTAAGGTATTCGAATACTTTAACAACCTTGCGTACACCAGAAGTAGAACTGGCAATCTGGGCGGCGTTATCGCCTTCTTCGCGCGTCACCATTCCGAGCAAGTACACAACGCCATTTTCAGTAACAATTTTGACGTGATTGATCTGGAACTTACGTTGAGCCAGGAAACGCGCTTTCACTTTGGAAGTCAGTAGTGTGTCATGACTGCGGGATGACAATGCAGTGTTTTCGGCAATGGCAATTTCATTGTGGATGCGACGCACATTATCGATACCCATGGCTAGTCTTTCAATATTCGTCTTGATAGCTTCGGTAGGTGCTTCTCCGGTTAATAGCACGATCCGGTTGTAGCTGGTCACATTAATGTGGACGTTATTACCAAATTGTTGATGAATGCGCCGTGAAGCTTTGAGTTCGATGCCTTCATCCTCAATAAAAATACCGCTGGTTCTACGATCTTCAGAGATATACGAATTCGATCCTGAAGCCGTGCTTACTGAATACAAAGGACAGCCTGTTAAAAATGGAAAGCATAATAAAAGAGGCAGCCACTGCCAATTGAGGTATTTCATTTGATTAACTCCACAGAATTCAAATTTTCATGCCTGATAATACAGTAAAATAGCCTGATGACGAACAATCCGTTAGCCAAAGCACGGGTTAACAAACAACATGAGTACAAAAGAATCGCAGCAAACAATCAACCAAACTAGAGTAACCACGGGTAACGGCGAAACCTCATCAGCGGTGCTCGGCGTTGCAGTGGGTGAGGAGCGCTATTTGATATCGATGGCAGAGGTCAGTGAAGTTATACCGATACCAAAATTGGCACATGTTCCGCTGACGCAACCCTGGTTCTTGGGTGTGGCTAATGTACGCGGTAATCTTTACGGGATTACGGATTTAGGTGTATATCTGGGAAAAGATTCCATGCCGTTCAATCAAAAATCGCGAATATTATTGGCGTCGCCCGGTGATAAGTTGTATGGCGGATTCATCGTAAACAGCATGCTAGGAATCAGAAATTTATCTGAATTTACCTCTACCAGAACTGCCAAGAAGAAATTGCCCAAAGGCGTTATCAAGCAGTACAAGGATACGGAAGGCCGTTTATGGCAGGAATTGAGCTTATTTGCGTTGATCCGTGAGGAGAAATTTTTGCAAATCGCCCGTGAGTGATAGCTGCCTGATCCCGTGCCAATACGTTTTTATTTGAAATTTTTTGAATAGAGATCTAAAGAAACATGACGATTTCCCAATCAACAGCAAAAAACAAAGCTAAAATTCTGGCCGAAGCCTTGCCGTATATTCGGCGTTTTCATGGCAAAACCATCGTGATTAAATACGGTGGCAATGCGATGGTGGAAGAAAATCTCAAACACGGCTTTGCGCGTGACGTGGTGCTGTTGAAACTGGTCGGTATGAACCCGGTGATCGTGCATGGTGGTGGTCCGCAAATTAACGACATGCTCAAGCGCGTCGGCAAGCAAGGCGAATTTATCCAGGGCATGCGCGTAACCGATGACGAAACCATGAGTGTGGTTGAAATGGTGTTGGGCGGATCGGTCAACAAGGACATCGTGAATCTGATCAATCGTCACGGCGGTAAAGCCGTCGGCTTGACGGGTAAAGACGGTGCTTTTATCCGCGCCAAGAAAATGCTCATGGCGGATCGCGAAACCGCAGGAAAATGGATTAACATCGGGCAAGTCGGTGAGATTGAATCGATTGATCCGACGCTCATCGCGCTACTCGACACGCAGGATTTTATCCCGGTTATCGCACCGATTGGCGTGGGTGCCGAAGGTGAATCGTATAATATCAATGCCGATATGGTTGCGGGCAAATTGGCGGAAATTCTCAGAGCGGAAAAACTGATTCTGTTATCCAACATACCCGGCGTGCTGGATAAAGACGGCAACCTGCTGACAGGCCTGACAGCGCAGCGGGTCGATGAGTTATTCGCTGATGGCACCATTTCAGGTGGCATGCTGCCGAAAATTGGTTCGGCGCTGGATGCTGTCAAGAAAGGCGTTAGGTCCTGCCATATTATTGACGGGCGCGTGGAACATGCGCTGCTGTTGGAAATTTTGACCGATCAAGGCGTCGGCACGTTGATCAAAGAAAATCAGGAAGAATTTACCTAACTGTTATTTCGAGCCACGCAAAAAATCCACAAAGATTCCTCACTTGGTTCGGAATGACAATTGTGCATTAACGGGATTTTCTTCAAGCGCAACACACATCACACCTACCAACGCTTACCCAAAGCGGTCAAAATACC
This sequence comes from uncultured Nitrosomonas sp., assembly GCF_902826915.1. Taxonomy (GTDB): domain Bacteria; phylum Pseudomonadota; class Gammaproteobacteria; order Burkholderiales; family Nitrosomonadaceae; genus Nitrosomonas. The sequence goes on along the minus strand of NZ_CADEGP010000062.1, from coordinate 1,032 downwards.
CCGCAGAATCTGCACTTCCTCTTTTTCCAACCGCGCACGACCAAACAAGCGGCGAATGCGTTGCATCAATAGCCTGGGCTTTTGCGGATTGAGGAATTCACTGGCAATCATTGCTTGCTCAAGATGCGCATAGAATAATTCCAGCTCATTGAAATTGGCCGGTGATCCAATCGAGGGTGCGGGTTCCTCATGTTCAATCAGCGCCATGCGCAATTCATACGCCATCACTTGCACAGCGCTTGCCAGGTTCAAAGAAGAAAATCCCGGATTGGCGGGAATGTGGATGATCATCTGGCATTTGCTCACCTCCGCTGTGGTCAGGCCGGAAGTTTCCGCGCCGAATAGCAAAGCCACCGGCTGCTGGCGCGCATAGCGCAATAATTCCCGCGCGCCTTGTCGTGCATTGAAAATATCATGCGATAGACCGCGTGGTCGCGCGGTGATTGCGGCACTCAGCACGGTACTTTCCAGTGCCTCATCTAGTTCTGTGCACACTTTTATTTTCTCCAGAATATCGCGAGCACTGACCGCACGATCATCGGCTGCTTTATCCGGGAAAAGCCGGGGATTAATCAGATAAAGCGAACTCAACCCCATCGTTTTCATCGCCCGCGCTGCTGCACCGATATTGCCGGGATGACTGGTGTGGCTGAGGATGATGCGGACGTTATCAAGTGGGGAAAGTGTATTCATGTGGGTGAATCTAATTGAAAAGAAACGTATAAAATCTGAGAGTAATCCATGCAGCAATGAGCCTGATTCTAACAGAACCATCCAGCCAAAGGAGCTAAGGCATCTTTCAATACCGGTCATTTCGAGCATAGCGAGAAATCTTATTGCTCACGCGCAAAGGTTCTTCACCTTATTCGGAATGACAGATGACGATTAATTGGCTCAATAAAACGCTGACGCTAAGCGTTTGTTCACTGGTAGAATCCATGGGGTCAATGGCGGTACGCCTTACTTCATATCAGGGAAGGCTCTAGACTAGCAGAGTTAATGATATCTGATGATTTGCCATAGTGCACTAGC
>NZ_CADEGP010000061.1 GCF_902826915.1 uncultured Nitrosomonas sp. | reverse complement strand
CTTTCTTGTATACAAAGCCTCCGCCACAGTCATGTGAATTTTGCAGGGCCGACTATTTAACTTGCATCATTAATCCTTCTATTAACAAAACGGAAGGATTAATATCATGACTAAAGGAAAGAAAACAGCAGTGATATTTATTATGAGTGCAATTTTTATGTTAGTGAGCACGGTTGTATCGTCCCAATCTCCTCATTCACAAAACAGTATTAATAATGACAGAGATTCAGCAGGAAGTTCGCAATCCGATTCTCTTTCGCGTGATCTTTCACGTGATGGTTCCCAGGTGAGTCCTAATAGCCCTGCTATGGTTAACCCAAACGATCCTACAGGAGTAAACTCGAATATACCTATATCGCCTGGAGTTCCTCCAACTAGTGCGCCGGGAACGAATGCAAATGTTCCCTCAGGCACAAGTCCTACTAACCCTTCTGGATCGGGCTATTAAATCATGCCATGAAAATAGTTAACTAAGAAAGGGTCTCGCTTTATTCGACAGTTATATCCTTAATGTTTGCTGCTTAGCTTTGATAAGTATTGGACTGCTCGAATTTACGGGGCTTCTTCAGTATCAGGGTCCTAGACTAAATATGAATAACAATCAAAAAATCTATTCAATTTATACCTATTCATTACGTGCTAAACGAATGCCGGAAAACTGCCAGCGTGCTTCAGCAGGAAGAAAGTTACGCATACTTGAACGGATGCGCTTTTTCGGTGTGATACAAGAACCGCCACGCAAGACATATTGATTTACCATAGACTCGCTATTATATTCGCCTACGGCTATATCCCAAATGTCAGATTTAGGTTTGTCAGTGTTGGATTTTTTTGGATTATAGCCAGGATAAGGTGAGTAGCTGGATTGTGTCCATTCCCAAACGGTACCATAAAGCGCGTTAATATTAACGCTCGTATTATTAGTGGCAGTATGGCGAGGATGGAAATAATTGTCATCGGCAAAGTCTCCATCAATTTCTTGCTTAGATGCTGCATTTTCCCATTCTGCTTCGGTAGGTAAGCGTGCATTACGCCATTGTGCAAAAGCACTCGCTTCATAATACGACAGATGAGTTACTGCAAGCTCCAAATCCAATGGAACGAGTCCGTGGAGGGTAAACTCTTTCCACTCTCCTTCTTCATGCTGCCAGTAAAGTGGATGACGACAATCGACTGATTTGATCCATTTCCAACCTTCCGAAAACCAAAAGCAAGGATCGTCGTAGCCATCTTCTTCAATAAATTGTATATATTCCCTATTCGTGGCTAAACGTGACGCCAATTGATAGGGGTAAAGATACTGCTTGTGACGTGGCGACTCATTGTCATAGCTAAATCCTTTTCCCTCATAGCCTATTTCTATTAGGCCCCCTTCAAAATTACGCCACTCTAGTGGATCTGTCATGTTTGAGGTTGTTATTTGCAAGTTGTTTTTAGGTTGATAAATTGGATTTAATGGGTTTTGTGATAAAAGATGTTTGAGATCTGCCAGCATAAGTTCTTGGTGTTGAAATTCATGTTGAATCCCAAGGGTGGTTATCATTTGCAACATATTATCTTCTGTCAGTTTTCTCAACAGATTGTTCATGCGCTCATCAATGTTCTGGCAATAATCACGTGTTGTCTTCAAGGAAGGTCGAGTAAAAAAAACACGTTTTGGGTCTGGATGAGGCACATTTGATTCGTTGTAGGAGCTAAACATGGTGAGAAATTCTTGCTGAAAGGGTTTGAATGGCTTTTCGTAATGTTGGAGGACAAAAGCTTCAAAGAACCATGTGACATGACCAAGATGCCATTTTATCGAACTCGCATCCGGTAAGGATTGAACACAGCAGTCCTCTTCAAATAATGGCTCAATTAAATCCAAAGTGCGACTGCGGGCCATAGCATATTCTTTAATTAGGGTATTGATATTTATCATTATTTAATTTACCGAAAAGAGTGATTGCTATTTTTTATAACCAATTATAACTAATGATGGTATTGAAAAACTCAAGGTTTTTTACTTTTTTAGATAGTTATTTATGTTTATTTAACTTTAATTTGGTTATTAACCTGTTTTACATTAGGAACTTGTTGAGCAACCGAAGCGGCTAATTGCCGTTGAGACTCGGTTTCGACAAACCCACTTATGACCACCAATCCATTTGCTGCTTTCACATGTATGGCAGCGGCCTTAAGCTCTTTTGTTTCAATCAGTTTTGCTTTTACTCTCATGGCTAAAATTATATCTTGTTGCGGAGCTTCTTCTACCGCAGGGTTAAAACTCGCACAACCACTTATGCTAAATATAATGCACAGAGATCCAATCATCCAGGTGCGAAGCATTTTATAGGTCATTTGCTTTCTCATATTGTTTCCAGAAAAAATATTAGCACTACTTGCGTGCTTTATTAATTGCATCCACAAGATCTGCACAATGTATATTTTCTTGATTACCTGCCTTCTTTTCTTCTTGATCTTTCTGGAGAAATGAATATAAGCTTACGATGGGCGCTGAAGGTAACAGCGCAAGTGAAGCTGCACCCCTTAATATCGCGGAAGCGCCTGGAGTAAAAGTAGGTTTCTTGAAAGTACCTTCTATATGAAGTGGTGCGCGAGCCGAGAAAACGCTTAAGTCTTTCGGTTTGGGATCAATAATCAAATTTAGCTCTTCCTTGTTAAAATCAATGGTTCCTTTACTTAAAAAAATCGTATCCTGCGTATCCACAATAAAATTATCCATATTCAAAACCCCGTTATTGATTGGAAAATCCAAAAAAGCACAATTGATATTAGGTTCGTTGTCTTTATCAAATAACGATACCAACGCCTCGCCAATATCAAGCCCGGCTAATTCGACCAACAGATTATCCAATTGCCCGCCGGTCATCAGCATCAACAATCCGCCATCAGCTGATGCTAACATTTCTGCAATGGCATCTCCTTTGAACCAGAACATGCCTTGACCTCCCACTAATCCGGCGCTTTCATCAGCAATTTCAAAACGACGTAATATTTCTCCTAATTGTACGTAACGTATTTCAGCCTCGATTTTGCTTTTAACGGGTTTCGAACTTGTGTTTAATTCAAAATGTGCCCGGATATTTCCATTAGCAACGCCAAAATCCAGAGGTGCAAGCTTGAGATCGCCGTTATCAATGATCACCTGCATGAAGAGATCATCCACTGGTAGTTTTGATTTAACTCGTTTGCTGCGTAAAGAGATGTCGGCATTGATAGTCTGTAGTTCCTTAAAATCGATAGGATCGCTGGGTAGAATGAACGGATTCGTAGTTTCTCGTTTTACTTTTTTCTGCTGAGTTAAAGATGCAGTTTCCTCATGACCCGTGTCGGGTGAAAGACCAATTAATGGTCCAAGATCATCCAAGTCTATTTTTTCTGATTTTAGATCGGCCTTTATAAAAGGCACTGCATCGCCTAACTTCACACTGATTGTTCCGGCAAGATCACTATCACCCACACGGCCATTCAAATTTCTAATTTGCCACAAATTTTCATGATGCGACAAATCACCTTTTAGTCGATAAGGGGGTAAGCTAGGCATGGGTAATTTCAGGATTTGTGATAGTTGATCTGGGTTAGGGCCTTGCATTAAAAATTGCAAATCAAGGCCTTTGAGCTGCAGAGGTTGTATCAGTGTGCCTTCTACTTTGATGCTGGTTTGCCCGGCTTGCAAACTTAAGGTCAGTGGATAGGGTATTTCAGCTTCCCTCAAAGCAACTAAAGGACCTGCATTTAGATTTACAAGTAATGGATGCCCATTCAGCTTTCCTTGAGCTTGCAACTCCGTGAGCTCTTCATTGCGAGCTGCACTCATAGTTGTTGCGAAAGCTGTGGTAATTGCTGTATCAGTTGTTAAATCCTCATAGTTAAGGTGACCTTCCACAATCCGTAAACGCTCAATGAGGGGCATTTCTGTTTTACTCTTAGGATCATTTGCAGCAATCTGCAAATCCCAATTTCGCTCTCCTTTGGATGATTTCTGTAAAATAATATGCGGCTTGGTGAGGGTAATCTCGGGAAATAGCATGCGCCCTTTGAGAAGCTCAATCAAATCGATACGCATGCCCAATGCGGCAAGTTCCACCATGTTAGGTTGCTCGCTCCAGTCGGCATTTTCGAACTGTATTTGCTCCATTCTAATTAGTGGCGTTAAAGACCAATCGATTATAAAATTACCTTTAATAGTAAGATTGCGACCCGTCTTGTCACTAACTTGTTGTGTCACAATCTCTCGTGCCCAATTCAAATTGGGTGCTGAGATTAGTAATACGATTAAGAGAAATAACATTGCAAGGAGAGAAACTCCAAACCATTTCACAGCATTCATTTTTTTACCTATTTCATTACATAATGTTGGTAAAACCAGAGAAGATTCAGGTTAGAGTTGTTTCATGTATGCGACAAGATCGGATTTCTCTTCATCCGTTAATTTAAGTTGTAATACCAGGTTGAAAAATTCGACCGTATCTTCCAGGGTAAGCAGACGACCATCGTGTAGATAAGGAGGGCTGTCTTTAATACCACGAAGTGTAAAAGTTTTTATTGGCCCATCGCCCGGTTCATTCAAGAAGCGTTCAAGTTTCAGGTCATGCATTTGATTGTCGAGGAATGCAGGTGGCTGATGGCAATTTCCGCATTGCCCTTTACCCAAAAAGATATTTTCACCCCGAATCTCTTTTTCAGTCGCTTTTGAGGGATCCAGTCGGCCTTGGCTATCTAATTTTGGAGCGGGTGGAAAATCCAACATGTTTTGAAATTGTGCCATATGACTCACATGGATCCGATCAATCATCGGGAATCCTTTTTTCATTGCATGTATTGGATCGCCATTGAAATAAGCAGTGCGGAATTCGAATTCTGTGAAGTCCTCAATCGAACGCAAGCTGCGTTTTGATCCATGAATCTGTTGACTGTATACTCCGCGCAAACTGGTGGTATCCAAGCGAACTCGGCGTTCCTGAGGGCGCATATCAGGACTTAAATGAAATTGTCCCGTTGTGTGACCATTGACATGACAATCAAAACAGGTAACGCCAAGACTGGGTTGAGCGCTTTTACGATCATCTGTCGGATTGAATTCTTCCTGCGGTAGTGGTGTTAACAACATCTGCAATCCAGTAAGCTGAACCGGGGTCAATATATCTTTGAATAAACGATAAAAATTATTGATGGAAACAACCTCCCCGCGGGAAACATCCCCTAATTCAGGCCTGTTCTGAAGGAAAATAGCAGGGGGGAACTCTGGCAAAAACGCTTCCGGCAAATCAAACTCTACGTCGAACCTTTCTAATCTAGGAAACATCGAGATCTGCATGAGAGGAAAGACCTGTCCGCCAGTTACTTGTTTGGGATGTGGTAATGCAGGGTAAGGAAATAGATTATTTTTGCGAATTTCTTCAGGTGATATCGCAGCAAGTTTTTGCCAGCTCATTTTGTCTTTCAATACAGCAGTTGGACCGACCGCAATGGGTTTGCCACGAGTCATGGTTACCTCTGCGTCGAAACGTGGGGTAAGATCGTAGCGACTCTGTAATAACTCCTGTTGAGTTCTACTAATCCTTGGCCGCTCTGCCATATCAGATTTCATTGTTTCTTCAAAGGTTTGCTGTGGCTTTTTTGCATTGAGCGAATCTCGGTAAAAATCAAATCCGAGTGTTTTTCCATTATCGGGTTGTTGTTGGAATGTATCAGAGGAAGGCAGAGCGCTCGAAGCATCGAAAATATTAGAGTGATCATGCTTACTTTTTTTCTGCTCTGGTCTTGGGTCATGAGTCTGTGCACTCATAATCGCATCATTTTCTTTCTCTATCAGAACATTATCGTTTTGACTGATGGCATTATTAATTCCTATGCCAAGGCCGATCACTCCCAGTAAAGTTAAAAATAAAATTTTTCTTTTCTCCATATGAATCTCTCCACTATCAAGTCATTAAGTAAACAAGAAATAATCCTGATGCAAGACAAAACCTAAATTAATTCTGGGCTTTATTCTTTCATTTTGCAGAAAATCTATCTGTACGAAACCGTACACTGGATTGGCTTTTCATGAAAAGGACTGCGTGAGAATTGTTGAGAAGATACGTATGAATCTGAATCTTTTCATGTCTTATTACGTTGTGCTAGGCTGAGTATTCAATAGTTACTTATCAAATTACTTGGTTGAATACATCGATAGAGAATTGGAATGAACACCCAGTGCGCAGATAGGAGGGTTAGGGGAGATGCGCACTGGGCATCCGAATCCAGTCATCCGGCTAGACGATATGAAATTCGTCCTGACTGGTGCGGTCGACTCATTAAAAAGGGGTATGAGTGCTAAGATCATTTTAGACCATCCTGATTTTTTTTCTGTGCGCTCTCTAACATACAGTTCATACGGCTTTAAATGAGTTTGCTATGATGACAGATAAAACGATTAATAGGCTTAAGCCAAGATTGTCTATTTAGAAACTTTAAAATAAAATATATTGCAATAACTTATTGAATATAATTGATATTTATAAATAATTATCATGTCTGTTCGCAATTCTTTATTCTCAATTATGGTTAACAAGATCGGATGATTTTCACAAATAAGCTCATTAACCTAGGAATTGTTTATGCTTGATATCGCTATTGACACTATAGTCATGCGTCCTTATGTTTTTGCTTTTTTGCGGTATTTTTGCCACATGTGGGTTGGCGCAAGACCTTGGCATTTACCGTTGCTGGCTATCTGATTGCTTTTGCGTCGGAGAAGCTTTCGATTACCACTGGGTTTCCGTACGGTTGGCATTATTATACTGATGACACCAGTCATCAAGAGCTATGGGTTGGGGGATGCTTTTTTTGATTCGTTCTCGTATGTTTCTCTGACTTATTGCAGTTATATGACGGCATTGTTTATCCTGTCGCCCTTGGTCACGAAAGGCGCCAATCCGGTCACGCTGGAAACGCTCGCGATTCGGCATTCATGGGCTGTTTTAGTGCTAGGCGTTTTTCTGCAGACATTTTTAGATATCATCATTGATTCAGTGCCGTTGCAAGGCAGTCACTGGTTTCCTGGGCAAATATATGGTTACTATGAAGCCGGACTACATTTTGGTGTGCCGATTTCAAACTATGCCGGTTGATTGCTGACAAGTTTCTTGCTGGTGGCTACCTTTCAGAAAATTGATCGGAGGTACGAGGAGAAAATACCGAAAGGGGTGCTTGCCATGTTATTTCGCTCTCTGCTTGGCCCGGCGCTTTATTTGTTGGCACTCATCTTCAATTGGGTGATTACACTGTGGATAGGCGAGCATCTGATTGCACTGACCGGCAATTGATATTTACACTGCCAATTATTATGGTGGTCGTTCAGGCCGTGTCACGGGTTAATCATTACCGTAAAGAGGAATTACAAGCACATTTAGAAGATTATCCTTGGCCACTTTTGCACAATATCGAAAAATAAAAAGATGCTGGATACCCTCTGTAATAGGGATTCACGACCAAATTTATTAAGTGTATTGTGAATGCCAATGTTGAATTTCTGAGATAGCTGCTTGCAGGTTTATTTCTGCCTGAATGCTTAGTTTCTCGCCCAATTCAAATTGATAGCCACGAATGCGGAGTAAAAAAGAAGTCGGGGCAGTGCGCTGGTATATTTTCTGATATGTAAATAATAGTGCAGATGGTGTAAGTGCGTGACTGGTATAACTGGCGTCTTTTTCGGCATGAATCGGTAAAAATTCGTAAGGTTCAGCGCATGACATGTCTGCATCAATAAATACGATCTGATCAAATGCAAGTAAATCAATTGTGTGCTCGATCAATAGTTGCATGTCAATGAGGCACTGGGTATTTGTTAACCTCAACTGATTGACCTGTTCGATCAATAAAGGACCCAGTGCGTCATCGCCACGTCCGGGATTTCCATACCCAAATAACAAAATCATCACAGTATCGTAGGTTTATTAGTAAGTTCATTTTTGTCTTTATTGGGATCATAAGGAAAGTGCGTTTCTAAATGCTGACTAATGGCATGGATACCTTGAATGAGACCAGCCTCAAATTGTTGCTGACTAAATGCGGATTCCATAATATGGCAAATATTTCCCCATTCTTTGTTGGAAACTTTGGCATGTATGCCTTGATCCACAATGATTTCTACATCACGGTCAGCCAGCAGCAAGTATATGAGTACGCCATTATTCTGTTCGGTATCCCATACTCGTAATCGTGAAAAAACTTCAAGTGCGCGCTCTCGTGCAGTTTGATTTCTAATTAGGGCTAGAGTATTGAGTGCACATTCCACAGCAATGCAGATTTCACCACTATGACTTGTTTCTGATTGCTGAATTGCTTGTTCAATGGCCGTCAGCGTAGCGGCAGGCAATGCGCGTCGAAGCAACCATTGTCCAGCAGATAAATGACGTATGATACGTGTTAAACTCATTTACCACCTCCCAGAGGCGCCACCACCACCAAAGCTACCGCCGCCTCCACTGAATCCGCCGCCACCAGAACCGCCGCCTCTAAAGCCAGAATTTGACCAATTACCTCGCCCATTGCGGTAAATTCCTGGGTTGATGTGAATGAAAAGATTCAGAATGAATACGACAACAGCGATGAGGATAGCGATCGCTATCGAAGAAAATATTGACCAGCCAACAAATCCCAGACCCATGCCAGTTACGGTGGCTCCAGCTATACGCCCCAGGTGTACTTGCAATACTCTTCCAATGACTGTGGAAAAGATAAGGATGATGATTAAGCTATCAATATTTGACTGCGTATTGGGCAAATTGCTGTTTTGCGTGGCGCTGGGGAGTGGCAGTGCTTCACCGTTGATCAGACCTATGATCACTTCAATCCCTGCTTGAATACCTTCGGCAAACTGCCCCTGTTTAAATCGAGGTGTAATAATTTCCGTGATAATTCGTTTCGCTGTAGCATCCGGTAGTATGCCTTCCAAACCATAACCAACCTCAATACGAAGCATTCTGTCGTTTTTAGCAATCAACAGTAAGACACCATCATCAATACCTTTACGTCCTATTTTCCATGCTTCAACAACCTGCATGGCGTATTGCTCAATAGCGAAGGGTTGAGTGGTCGGGACAATTAATATGGCAATTTGACTACCTGTCTTTTTTTCAAATGCCGTTAATTGATGTTCCAATTGTGTGATTTCGTGAGTAGAGAGAGTTCCAGTTAAATCAGTTACATGGGATTTAAGGGATGGAATGACGATTTCTGCCCTGACTGAAGTAATTGCCAATAAAATTGCAAGTAGGGTAATAGCTCTAAAAAATATATTCTTGATTGTAGGGATTGATTCTGCGCTGGTCGATGTAGGTTTCATGAAGATGGTAACTGGGTTTATTTATCTTTTAATCTCGGCGTATCAAAATCAATTTTTGGCGCAATAGATATCTCGTCTTCATTTTCCACAGTGAAGCCGGGTTTTGTTTGAAATCCAAATAGCATGGCTGTGAGATTGCTGGGGAAAGACCGGACGATAGTATTGTATTCTTGAACTGCTTTAATATACCGATTGCGTGCTACAGTGATACGATTTTCTGTGCCTTCCAGTTGTGCTTGTAAATCACGAAAATTGGCATCTGATTTTAACTCGGGATAATTCTCGACGACGGCCAGTAGCCTTGAAAGAGAACTGGACAATTCTCCTTGCGCATTCTGGAATTTAGTCAATGTTTCAGGGTCGTTGACTAACTCTGGAGTTGCTTGAATACTGCCAATTCTGGAACGAGCATTGGTAACTCCGAGCAATACATCTTTTTCTTGGGCAGCGAATCCTTTGACGGTATTAACTAAATTGGGTATTAAATCTGTACGTCGCTTATATTGATTCAGCACTTCTGCCCAACTGGCTTTAATTTGCTCATCAGTCGATTGAAGCGTATTGTAGCCACAACCACTTAAAACAAGAACACAGAGAATTGTCGCTACTAACTGTCTATTGCGCATAAATTTCTCCAGAAAATTGCATAGCCATGAATTATGGTTTTGCTGATATTTTATAATAGTCAATGAAAATTTCTTTCCATCTTAGGTGAATGATAAAACGGAACTGACCGATGAACAATGGGAGATTTTGTTAGTAGTTGCTGATGTCTGTTATTGCAGTTTCAGTGGCCAATGCAAAATTCCAGATAAATAAAAACCGCTCGATCTTGATCGAGCGGTTTTTATTTGCAATCATCAATACTTTAATTGTCAGGGTATCCTGCTACTGCCCAGGTTAATCCATTATCCACTGATTTATAGATATTTTTTCTTGCCGCACCTACAATCGTCGAATCCAATTCGTAGGTAGGCGATATCTTGAATTCAATGAATTCAATATTTTCAGTAGCAATCAGCGATGCGGTTGTATTCAGCGAAGATGTTACTGCGCCTGCTCCATCCAGATTTGCGCTAAACAATCCTTTACCACGGACATTGACAAAGATGGTTCGGTCGACGCCGAAGTTTGGTGAAAATTCTACTTGTAAAATAACGGCATTTGATCCAACTGAAGTGTCAGTTTCTTTTGTCCAGGTGGTGCCGCCATCAGTTGAACGGTAAATACCACTGGTTGTGCCAACAAGTACAAGATTATCGATAGCAAATTGTGGGGATATCGCAACCCACATATATCTTTGCCCAGCCCACCCGGTTTGGATGATCGAACTGGCACCGACACGCAAGAAAGTATCTCCACCATCCTGTGTCCGCCATACTTCTCCAGCGCGATTGGTGGCAAATGCAACGCGGTCGTTAGCATAATTAGGCGACACAGCTACACTTGTAATAGGACGGTTTGTTGGCATTCCCCGTTGCAATATCCAAGTTTTCCCAGCATCTCTGGTCTGCAGTAACCCATGGAGTCTCGATCCGAGGTAAATTTCCTTATCGGTTGCAAAGTTTGGCGATGCTGCTAGAGCCGTGAGAGAGACGAGGTCCTTTCTAATGTCAAGAAATCTAGGAATAAACTTAACGGTCCAACTGTCTCCGAAATTAGTGGATGATCCCACGTATCCATTAGTCGCAGTAACGATTGTTTGAGTACCGTTGGCATTCTTCACGATCTGTGAATCGAAGAAATTCATCTTCCGTCCCGTCGGATTGGGCCAGCCACTGGTAGACCAGGTTGTACCGCTATCGGCAGAAATAGCGATGCCCCTTCCAACATATGTTGTGGCAATCATTTTTTGATCCGTGTTAAAACTCGAAGAGAGCGCAAGCCCTGTCAGTACGCCAATCCGTGTTTGACTTTGCTTCCATGTGCTGCCACCATTTTTTGAGATAAAAAGTCCATCGAATACCGGTAAAAATACTGTCTGATCTGTTGCATAAGTGCGGGATACTTGCAAGTCAGTCATTTCATTGAGTAATGATGTTTGAACAGTGACTACAGCACCTGAATTAAACAGTTCCCAATTATCACCACTGTCGGTAGATTTAAATACCGCTTGAGTCAGACTGGTACTAAAAACTGTGCGGTCGATCGCATAGTCTGGTGAAACTGCTATATTATTAATCGCTTCGTTAGGTAAGTTAGTGCCTTTGCTGACAAAGGTATTTCCTCCATCGCTGCTATAAAAAACTCCAAAGCTTGGGGTCGCTAAAAATATTTCCGATGCGCCTCCTGGTGCAATGGCCATATCGTAGATGATGGTTCCTGTTGGATTCCCTAATTCGGTCCAGTCAATGCCACCGTTGGTGGATTTTCGTAAGTATCCAGTATCGCTTGCAATTATTAGAGTGTTATCGGTAGCAAAGTCAGGTGAGATTGCGATAGCGGTTACTTTATTGGTTTTATCGAGTACCTGAGTCCACTGTGCATCTGTATTGGAGCGACGGAAAAGAGCTCCATTGCCTTCGCTAAAGAAAACTACATAACCACTGCTAGTTTCAGCGACCTCCATTTTTTTTATGATTTTGTTTGAAACGGCAAGACCTGTATTAAAGGATTCCCACGAATCGCCACGATTGGTTGAGCGATAAACGCCCCCTTTGCCTTTGAGGCCCGCAAACACAGTTTGATCGGTAGCAAATTTTGGAGAAACGCGAAGAACACTGTATTCTAGCGAATGGTCTAAGCCATTCGCTAGATTAATCCAATTCGTACCCCCATCGGTTGAGCGCATAACTTGATCGTAATACCAACCGGTAAATGCGCCATCACTAACTAAGAACATCGTTTTATCATTGGCATAATCAGGCGATGCCGCAAATGCAATTATCATGTCATGAGGCGTGTGCGCATGCACATTCATGCCAGTAATGCCAATTGACAAGAAAAACGCAGTAATTACGGCAATTCGCCGTATGAAATTGATTCGAATTTCATTTACACTGACTAACATGTTTAATCCTTCAAGTTTTAGTTATTTTTTGATTACTAACTCTGTCTGCTACGTAAAACTTATGTTACAAATTTATTGAAAAACACCGAATTTCTGTGTAACGATTGATTTCACAAACTGGGGGCTAATATAGTAGAAATACTTCCTTAAACCAATAGTTCATTATTACTTTTTTTCTAGTACATATATACTACGAGGTTATTGTAAAATCTGGGAAATTTTGCTGTAGTGACGAAGGAAATTTACTGATGTAGCTGGCTATTTATTTCCTACAAATTGTATCCCGTCAACCCAAGTTGGACAAAATAGCGTGATTGCTTAAGAGACATATTTAGTTCATCGTTACCCTAAAGAAATAGGAACGACGATGACTGTATGTGCTGTCAAAGATGGAGTCCATTGGTTTAAGCGACAAGCGAATTTGGATAGTATTGCTGCGTAAATTGTGCTGGTGACAAATAAAATAAGCATCCCTCAAAGATTTTAAAGAGGTCTTTTGCGTGGCGTAAAACCTATTTTTCAATTGCAACTTATTTTTATGGAGAAAAATAGAATAGTAAGACTCAGACAACTTGCCCTGCAGCATAACCCGATGACCAAGCCCATTGGAAATTAAATCCTCCTAAATGACCCGTAACATCGACGACCTCTCCAATAAAGAACAGACCCGTTGTGTGCTTGGATTCCATTGTTTTGGATGATAACTCAACAGTATCGACGCCACCGAGCGTTACTTCCGCCTTCTTGTAGCCGATCGTGCCGCTCGGCATAACCTGCCAGTTGTGGAGTTTTTCTGCGATCAAGAGCAATTCATTTTCCCGATAGTTACCGATAGGTTTTGCAGTGATAGCTAGCTCGGCTAGCAGGGATGCGCACCAGACCTGCACGAAACGTCTAGGGAGATAACGGGCTAGCAGATTCGGTAGAAGCATGGTGCTTCGACGATAAAGAGAAAAAATTTGCTGTGCATTCTTTTTTGGTAACAGGTTGATGTATAAAGATTCTCCTGGTCGCCAATAGGATGATATCTGCAATATAGCGGGGCCGCTTAATCCACGATGGGTGAATAAAATATCCTCACGGAACGAAGTTCCGTTACAACTAACTTCAGCATCTATTGCCACGCCTGAAATTTCCTTAAAGCCAGAAAATGCATCTGCAGCAAAGGTTAAACCCACCAAACCAGGTCGTAACGATGTTACACGAACGTCAAACTGATTAGCAACTTGATAGCCAAATGCGCTTGCGCCAATTTGTGGAATCGATAAGCCGCCTGTAGCAATTACCAAAGATTTAGCTTCTATAGTATTGCGCTCAGTTATTAATCTAAAATTTGATCCAATATCTTGATTCTCATCGTTCGCTAAGCTCTCTATTTTTTGGATAATAGAGGCTAGTTGCCAATCTACATTCACTGCACTGCACTCGCGATGCAGCATGTTAATAATTTGTTGCGAGCTACCCTCACAAAATAACTGTCCCAACTTTTTTTCGTGATAACGGATACCATGCTTCTCAATCAGAGAAATAAAATCCTGTGGCGTGAAACGAGCCAATGCGGAACGGCAAAAATGTGGATTTTCGGAAATGAAGTTTTCCGCTGAGGTATGGCAATTGGTAAAGTTGCAACGACCACCGCCAGAAATACGGATTTTTTCCGCTAACTTAAATGCATGGTCAATGAGTATCACGCTGCGGCCTCGCTTACCTGCCTCAATTGCGCACATCATGCCTGCAGCACCTGCTCCAACGATAACTACATCTTTATACAGCTTGGGCAAGCTCATGTATTACACCGTGAAGCGCTTCTGAACAAAAAAATTATTCAGTCATCATATCTAAGCGAGTTGCTATCATCAGTACAATAAATAAGAAAAGAGATAAACCAATCCGTATGCTTAATGATCTAACCATACGTGTTGAATTACCTTTATCTTTATACATGTAATACAGTGCTGATCCTAGGTTATATAATATAAGGAGAAATACTACGGCGGCGAAAATTTTCAATGGCTTGATCCTAACAAAAATTGAATTTGCCAAATTTTAGCCGAGTTCTTCTGATTATCCAATGACTATTTAACGATAAAAACTCCAGAAATTTAGTATTAAATTAATCAATTGCTTCTATTTTACTTTATTTTAACTTCTTTTCATCGGTCAATACTGTGCAATGCAAAATCCGATTTGCTTACCAACTGCTATTTTTTTAATGGGTCCCACCGCGAGTGGCAAAAGCCAAATTGCCTTAGATATAGCAAAAGAACTTCCAATTGAAATTATCAGTGTGGATTCGGCTCAGGTATACCGCCACATGAATATCGGGACAGCCAAACCCGAGCAAGAAACTCTGACTCATACTCCACATCATCTTATTAATCTCATTGATCCCGATCAGACTTATTCAGCAGCGCAATTTCGCAAAGATGCTTTAAACATCATGCAGGACATCTCCTCGCGCAACAAAATTCCGCTGTTGGTGGGTGGTACGATGCTTTATTTCAGAGCATTGCAAGAGGGTCTATCCGTATTGCCAGCGGCAGACCAAGATCTGCGATTGCAGTTGGAACATGTGGCGAAGAAACTCGGTTGGCCTGCAATGCATCAAAAACTATCAGAATTGGATCCAGCGATTGCTGCGCGTATCAAACCAACAGATAGCCAGCGTATCCAACGTGCCCTGGAGGTATGTTATCTGACTCAACAGCCGATGTCAGAGATTCTGAAAACCCCACAACCAGCAGATTTTCCCTATCGTAAAGTCAGTATTGCACTCATCCCTAGTGAACGCAGCCAATTGCATTCACGTATTGCAGAGCGCTTCAGAGACATGCTAAACGCCGGATTGATCGATGAAGTTCAATCCATACGTCAGAGATTTTCGTCATTGAACATGGAATCGTCATCAATGCGATGTGTCGGCTATCGTCAGGTCTGTCTTTATTTGGACAATAAAATCAACCGTGACGAAATGCATGACATGGGAATTGCCGCAACGCGCCAGCTGGCTAAACGGCAGCTAACTTGGTTGCGCGGCATAAGAGCTAGCGATAAAATACATGAGCTTGATTGCTTGTCTGGTGACTCAAGTGCTCGAGTGCACAATTTAATCCGAGCTGTGATAGAGGCTTGCGCAGACTGAATATTAAATTCTTATTGGTGACATATTTTGAGTCTGCCAGCTTGTTTATTTCCTGTCGATAGCGTTATGATTCCATACACGCTAAATAGAATAATTGAGTTTTTATCAGCGTATAAGAAAAATTACGAAACACCTGCAGAACAATCATTGATAGGAAAAACAACCATGCAGATTTTTTTAAAATTATTTACTTTAGTCTTGTTGCTGATAGGCATCTTTTTTTTGGCAGGCTGCGAAAACTACGCAGAAAAAACTCATCCGTCTTGGGTTACACCACCACCTGGTATGGTTTATGATGATTCAACCATTTTTGCCCGTGTTACCCTGGCAATTCAATCAGATCCTGTTCTGCAGGGTACCAGCATTGAAATCAAAGTTAATGAGGGTCATGTGACGTTAACGGGTGTCGCTCGTAATGAAGATCAAATTACCCGCACCAATATGCATACCTGGATCGTGGATGGAGTAAAGAATGTTGATAACCAAGTTATCGTAAAAAAATAAAGTATAAAAATCCCCGCAATAGGGGATTTTTATCTAATTTACTGTGAATGTCTTGATCAGATTCCTCGTAAAAGCTCATTAATACCCGTTTTTGAACGGGTTTTAGCATCCACTTGTTTTACGATTACGGCACAGTACAAACTGTATTTTCCATTTTCAGCCGGTAAATTACCCGATACTACAACTGATCCGGGAGGAATGCGGCCGTAACTTACTGCGCCGGTTTCACGGTTATAAATTTTCGTGCTTTGACCAATATATACACCCATCGATATTACAGAGTTCTCACCGACAATCACACCTTCCACAATCTCCGAGCGTGCGCCAATAAAGCAATTATCTTCGATGATAGTTGGATTGGCTTGCACCGGCTCCAATACGCCGCCAATACCAACACCACCCGATAGATGCACATTTTTGCCAATTTGCGCACATGAGCCAACGGTAGCCCACGTATCAACCATCGTGCCATCGTCCACATACGCGCCTATATTGACATAAGATGGCATCAACACGACGTTGTTGGCAATAAAAGAACCTTTGCGTACTGCTGCAGGCGGAACTACACGAAAACCGCCATCACGAAAATCCCTGGAGCTGTAATCTGCGAACTTGGATGGTACTTTATCAAAATAATTGGAAAATCCGCCTTTGATAAAACTGTTATCCTCGATTCGGAATGATAGCAGCACTGCTTTCTTGATCCACTGATGAGTTACCCAATCGCCATCGATTTTCTCAGCTACGCGCAATTTTCCGTTATCCAGCATTGCCAGAACTTGTGCAACGGCTTCCTTCAAACTGGCATCGACATTACGTGGCATAATTTCAGCGCGGCGATCAAAAGCTTCTTCAATGATGGTTTTTATTTCACTCATGATTTTCCTTAGTAATTTAAATTCAGCTCGACTTAACTCAACTGAGTCACGAGGCTTTTAATTCTTTGCATGGCTTCGTTACATTCCTGTGCAGACGGTACTAATGCAACCCGAATATAATTTCTTCCCGGATTGCTGCCTTGTGCATCACGCGCAAGATAACTGCCTGGCAGCACCGTCACATTATAATCTTGATACAACCGTTTGGTGAATTCGGTATCGTCGATAGGTGTTTTAATCCACAAATAAAAACCCGCATCCGGCATTTGCACTGTTATTGCATCCGACAGCAGCGCCATCGCATCGGAGAATTTTTGCGCATACAGACGGCGATTTTCCACCACATGTTTTTCGTCATTCCAGGCCGCTGCGCTGGCGGCTTGAGCCGCAGGGTTCATGGCGCTACCATGATAAGTCCGATACAACAGAAATTTTTTCAATATCGCGGCATCACCAGCCACGAAACCGGAGCGCATTCCTGGCACATTCGAGCGTTTCGATAAGCTATTAAATACCACCAAGCGTGGAAAATCTGTGCGCCCCAATTGATTTGCGGCATCCATCGCACCTAATGGTGGCTTTATTTCATCAAAATGAATTTCAGAATAACATTCATCTGCGGCCACCACAAAACCATAGCGATCTGATAGTGCAAATAATTCCCGCCATTCTTCCAGCGTCATCACACCACCTGTTGGATTATTGGGTGAGCAGACATAAATCAGCTGCGTACGTGACCATATGTCATTGCTCAATTGTGAAAAATCCAATCTAAAACGATTTTCGGGTAATGTATTAATAAAATATGGCGTTGCCCCCGCTAATAATGCCGCGCCTTCGTAAATCTGATAAAACGGATTGGGGCATACCACTACCGGAAAACTAGCGCTAGAATCGATGACTGTCTGCGCAAAAGAGAACAGCGCCTCACGACTACCGTTGACAGGAATAATTTCAGTATCGGGATTAATTTTCAATAAATTAAAACGCCGTTTTATCCATGCTGCAATGCTATTGCGTAGTATCGGCAATCCCAATGTAGTGGGGTATGTCGACAAACCATCGAGATTATTTGCTATTGCTTGGCGGATAAAATCAGGTGTTGCATGTTTGGGTTCGCCAATCTGAAGATCAATCGGACTCAATGCAGCGTTACGTGTTATTCCCTCAACTAATATCCGCAGTTTTTGAAATGGATAGGGTTGCAGCTGACTCAGATTTGGATTCATGTCATTTGGAAAGAATACTCAGTCAATAATTTTATACTGACCATCCCGTTATTAGGTCGTTAATGCGTGCGGATTATAAAGCGTGCATGCGAGAACAACCAACTAAAATTAATTTGTCCGGATGTGTTTCAGGTTGCGCAACGGATGTATAACCCTGCCATTCCAGTGCAGCATATTTGCAATCCCCGATTATCAGCATACGGGAAATAGCGGTATTCATTCAAGCGATCCAGAAAAGCCAAGCAAGAATCGCCATAAATCCACTCGGGTGAAAGAACGAAATAAAAAAAGCCTCTTCACCGCAAGCGGCTTTTTATCGGGCCCTTATGGATCAGCTTCCCGATACCGATTCCCCCGTTATTGTGAATGGCTTGTCAGCTTATTGGGAAATCCGTCGTTACATCCACTCCGATAGTAAGAATACATGCACCAGATTTCAATAATGAGTTGACTCAATTATTGAAT
>NZ_CADEGP010000060.1 GCF_902826915.1 uncultured Nitrosomonas sp. | reverse complement strand
AAAAAAACCGGCACACCGGCTGTCTTGCGACAGTGGTGTACCGGTGTATTGATGCTATACCAGCTTATAGCTTGGTAAAGACTGGAATTACCGCACCAGCAATACTGTTAATATAACGATTGCCGTCATCATCCCATGTCATCAGTAAGCCACCAAAGCGACTTTCCGGATCACCCAACAGAGCCATCAAACGTTGTACTTCCCACAACGCATCTTTGGCTTCCATCTTAATTTCACGGGTTTCTCCAGGCTCAATCCCTCTGTCGTCATCCATTGTCAAACCAGTAGCTACCAGTTCTTTTGGATAATCAGGATCCAGATGCTTCTGACCCAGTGGGTTTACAAAACGAACACCCGCTGTGGTGAATTCTCCGATGTTAACCGTTGAATCGCCATTGTTGGTGATGTCCATAGTTACACGTAACGCACGTCCAGGAACGTCATAGTTAGCATGTGTTACCTTGATCGCAACTGGATTCGGTGCAATCGGCATCGGCTCTACTTTAGATTCACCCGCTTGGATCGGTATGGTGTAAGGATGTACGCTCTCTGTATAACGATAGCCTCCCCACACAATCGCACAAGTCAGTATCGCCATTGCCATACCGAATTTCCTGTCCGCTGGTGATGTCAATAATTCGTCACCATACGCCAACAATACACGACTACGTGGCAAAAACATCGGTTTCGCTACAAAGTAACCAATCCAGAAAACACCTAGACCCGTCCATAAAATGTGCCAGAATATACCATTGCTGAAGTTAAACGTTTCCGAATCAATGGTTTTACCTGTCAACGTGGTCAAAGGATTGGTGAAGTCATCCCAGCTGCCTGAAATGTTCATCCAAGCTGCCGGTCCTGCAATAGGTCCCGCATCTTTTACGTTCACCATCGCATGCATGTGATGGCGGCCTGGAATACGCGCTTTCAGTATCACTTCAAATTCATAGTCACGACCAATGATCAATGGGCCTGATATGAATGTCGGTTCGCCATTCAACTTGGTGCTTAAACGTACAAACACCGGGCTTGGGCTACCAACGTTAAAGAATGCACGCTCAGGCTTACCTACCGCACGTGGCCAATCTTCTGCCAAATGAAATTTCCCTGTCATGCTCGCAAGATCATTTACTTTGGTGACTTTGGGTTGCCATTTCAGGTCATACCATTGAATACTACGCATACGAAGAAATGGTTCTTGTGAACGTTCACCGTGTGCCACCGCTGTCTTAACATCTACTGTCAGCGTCAGCGCCAGTGAGGCCGCCCCTATCGCTGCTCCATACAGGCCTAATACGCCCAGTTTAAAAATGCTTTTTATATTCATTATTTAATCCCCTGTGCAAAGCCTTTTTCACCAAATGCTGTTACGTCGTTCTTCATAGAAATACGTCCTCTTTCTCCTTTAACATAGAAGAAAGCGGTACAGTATAACTTGCCAAAGTACCACCATACGCAGAACATCAGCATGGATACAAAGGCTGAGAAGAATGCCGCAATCACCGTGGTGTGACCACCAAAGGTACGCAATGACCCTTGCTCAATCAGCCGCACGTATTCCGGTGTACCTGTACGTACATACAGAAAACCTGTGTAATCAGCTACTGACAGTAATACACCTTCTACAACCAACGGTAAGTGGGTCGGGCCAAAAATAGGCCAGTTGCCTGGATAGAAAAATAATCCAAAAAATCCACCACCTAACAGTGCGGTTATCAGCCAGTTACCCGTCAATAACAAAATTGTGTCCAACATCAGCGCACCAGGAATCATGGTTGATGGCAGTACAAAGTTGATCGGATAGTGTGACCACCAGTAAAAACCCCAGTAACGCGTCAGCCATTCACCTACTAACAGGCATACGATACATAGTGTCGCGCCAAATGGCAGGCGATAATTTACCCACAGATAATACATCAGGGCTGCACAGTACATGATACCTACAATCGGTGTTACTACTGGCCACCATTGACGGTCTTTCCAGTCAAGCCAGAAATCCCAGTCTCCTGCCAGCAGCATGAAGTGCATGTGATATGTTCCCACCAAAAGAATACAGAGAATTGGAAAATACACTGCATCTATATATCTGGACATCTTGACCGCTTCCGGCGGCATCTTTGCTGCCGCTATAATTTCGTCTGTTCTACTCACTAGACTCTCCCTTCATTTCGTGTGATATTAAATATGAAAACTTGACGATACACTTCCCTTACTACTTCTTCTTATCGTCAGCCTTACAGGCTTGTTCCCATTATAGTAACTTAGTTGAGATTCTTTACCTTCCCCCACCTTATTCCTGGCAGGAGAAGATAGTTTCATCCGAATTAAGAAACGATACTGTTTGTTTAGATAACTTTATCTGGAACGACACGATTGTTCAGAATATCTCTGCTTGCGTTGTTCCAGGTTACATCAGTCAGGTTAGAGTAACGGGTGATAATCTGTGCTGCAATACCACCTGAAAATAAACCTGCCCAGCCCAGAATCACAAAACCCCAGTGCAAGGGCGCGCTAAACAGTTCTTCCATAAACCAGAATGCATGTCCCCATTCATTCAATCCAACGTTCGGCAGAATCATCAATGGGCCTGCAATCGCCATTACCAACGGAAATGATGTGCCACGACTATACAGTGGCAAACGGGTCATCGCGTACAGGTATGATGCTATACCGCAGACAATGTACATCGGGAATGAGCCATAAAACACCACCACGTGACTTGGCGTAAAGCTTGTGTCACGTATAATCACTTGGTGCCAGGATGCATCTTGTTCGGTAAAGAAACTACCGCCCCAGTAAACACCAAACAAATATACACCCAGCCACATCATCCAGTAAAAATAACGTTTGATCTCAAGCTTGGTGTCCAGATTGTCCAGCTGTTCCTTGGTGTCACGGGTCTTCAGTATCCAGCCCCACGTTACCAACGCAAACAAAGGCATCAGAGTCATGTGCACGCGCCACAGTCCCATCCATACCTTGTCAAATTCCGGCTCCATCGAGTCCATACCGTGTGAATATGCAAATGTCCTTTGGTACCAAATCCAAAATATCGCTACCAAAAGCATCGTTAACATGCCTATCTTGTAATATTTCGAGTCATACCACAGCGACATGTCATAGTTGGCGCTCGCTGCGCCGCTAGTTGTGCCATAGGTTGTTGCCATGTTTCTACCTCCTAACTGTTAATCAAAACTACTTCTCGTTCTTCTCTTATACCGCCCTTGATACTTCTTAATACTAATTAATTAGTACTTCTATATTCGGTAGCCAAAACCTTCCTCTAACTTCTACTATTTCTTCCCTACTTTTAGCTACACCTCTCAGGCTAGTCGACCTTGGGGTTCAAAGTCAAGTCATTTGTCATAAAATTACCTTCCTCTTTAAAAGGACTTTTACTAACATTCTGCTCAATTTCATTCTTATACAAACGCTAACCACTATAATTCAATGCGGATGTGCAAATATTAGCCCTTATTGCTAAACCCTAAACTCCCCAGCGATCGGTGTATCACGCGATATAATTTCGTATTATGCTAAATAAACCGTCAGCGGTAAATGGTTTTGTCAGGTAACTATTAGATCCCGCCATTCTTCCTCGAGCTTTATCAAATAAACCATCTTTACTAGATAACATAATGACAGGAATTGACTGATATATTGGATTTTTTTTAATTAGCATACATGTTTGATAGCCATCCAATCGCGGCATCGTGATATCCACAAAAATAATATCCGGATAATTATCTACAATTTTTGACATTGCCTCAAAACCATTCTCCGCTAGAATAACTTCACATCCAAATGGCTTTAAGAAAATTTCAGCGCTCCTCCGAATCGTACTACTATCATCAATAATCATAACCTTAATACCTTTCAAAACATCGGTATTATTCATGCAAGCTCCTCATGATTACTAAGCAAACCTTGTAAACAGTATAATATTAGTCATTTCTGCTATTAGGTGTTTATACTGCTCAAAAATAAATTATCACTGCCCATAGTTTTTCAGTCAGTAAATAAAACCTCACTTCCTCCAGAAAGCAGGCACAAAAATAGCTAGTACTGTAAAAAACTCCAGTCTACCCAAAAGCATAGCAAAACTGCATATCCATGTTTGAAGATCTGTCAGCGATGCATAAGTCGTTGCTGGCCCAATACCCCCAAGACCTGGGCCAAGATTATTAATACAGGCCACTGCTGCTGAGAAAGATGTAACAGCATCTAACCCACTTAATGTTAATGCCAATGCCATTAATACAATGCTTGCTGAGTAGATAAATAAAAACACAAGCACCGCAAAAATAACTCGATTAGCCAGTACGCTCCGACCTATCTTAGCTGGAATAACTGCATTGGGATGCATGATCGCAATGATTTCGCGATATACCTGCTGATACAATATGCGCGCACGGATCATTTTAATGCCGCCGCCGGTAGAGCCTGAGGAAGTACAAAAACCAGATAAAAACAACATCCACAATGGAGCAAACATCGGCCATAAGCTGTAATCGGCATTACTGTAACCAGTAGTCGTTGCAACTGAAACCACATTAAAAGCAGCATAGCGCAATGCCATCAGCGGCTCGGCAAAGACATTGTTAATCCATAGATAAAATGCTAATCCAAGACAGCTGAACAAAATAATCGTCGCATACCAACCCACCTCGGAGTCATAGCGATAAGAAATTAAACTTTTTGCCCGCCAAGCCAGAAAATGTGTTGCAAAGTTTATCCCCGCAATCAACATAAAGATGATTGCAACTGACTCTATAAGCGGCGAATCCCAATAACCATAGCTGGCATCATGAGATGAAAATCCGCCTAAGCCTAAAGTCGTAAAAGCGTGCATAACAGCGTCGAACCAATCCATACCGGCCCATTTGTAGGCGACAGCACATATCAAGGTCAGACTTGCGTAGATCGACCACAGCCCTTTAGCTGTCTCTGCAATACGCGGAGTTAGCTTACTCTCCTTCATAGGTCCGGGTATTTCAGCATTTAGTAACTGCCGACCGCCGACCCCCAATAATGGCAAAATCGCAACTGCCAAAACGATCAAGCCCATTCCTCCAAGCCAAACCATTTCACCGCGCCATAAATTGATAGACGGTGGCAGATTATCCAATCCAGACAATACCGTGCCACCAGTCGCTGTTAATCCGGAAACTGCCTCAAAATAAGCCATACTAAGATTGAGTTCCGACAAGTAAAATAGCAATGGCAACATAGCAAAAGCCGGCAATACTGTCCAAACCAACACAACCAGCAGGAAACCGTCTTTTATTTGTAGTTCACGATGATAGCGGCGTGTCACCAGCCACAGGATCAAACCACTACTCAAAGTAATTAAAATGGATTCTTCAAAGACTAACTGCGCGCCATCGTTGCCCCACAATGCCAATCCAAGAGGAATAAGCATTGTCAATCCAAATACCGATATCATCTTACCCAGTACATTTACAACAGTGAAAAGTCGATTCATGTGATCTTGGGCTACAGAAAACCAACGCTAACCTGAAACAGTTTTTCTACTTCACGAATCATCTTTCTATTGACCACGAATAAAATCACGTGATCCTCTGATTCAATGATCGTGTCATGATGTGCGATAATGACTTTGATTCCACTGTTTAATTCGCGAGTTATTTCATCTTGCTCCAATGTCGAGTTCCCACCGAACAGTCCTTCCGATTTAGGCAGACCACGCACGATAGCCCCTATTGTCGCGCCTTTTGGCAACTTAATCTCATCTATTCTACGCCCAACCACATTAGATGATCTAGCATCGCCATGCGCCACCAATTCTAGTGCCTCCGCCGCACCGCGACGCAAGCTATGTACAGCGGCAACATCACCATGCCGGACGTAAGCCAATAATGAACCGATCGTGACTTGCGCAGGAGAGATAGCGATATCTATCCCGCTACTTTGTACCAAATCGACATAAGCGCGACGATTAATCAGCGCAATGACTTTGTGTGCTCCCATGCGCTTTGCCAATAATGCTGACATGATATTGTCTTCATCATCATTTGTAAGCGCGCAGAACATATCCATCTCGGCAATATTTTCATCGTCCAGTAAAGTTTCATCCGTCACATCGCCGTGCAATACCAGCGCATTACTCAACTCCCTCGCCAAACGCTCACAGGCCTGATGATTTCGCTCAATTATCTTGACCTGATAATCTTTTTCCAGTGTTAAGCCAAGTCGCCTGCCAATTTTTCCACCACCGGCTATCATCACATATTCGACCGGCTTATCCATTTTGCGCAGCTCTCGCATCACAGCCCGAATATCTTCAGTAGCAGCAATAAAGAATACTTCATCTTCCGCTTCAATCACGGTATCCCCCTCGGGAATAATCGGTCGATCTTTGCGAAAAATAGCTGCAACACGTGAATCTACATTAGGAACATGCTTCCGTAATTCCTGTAATTGTTGCCCAACCAGAGATCCACCTTTTAATGCACGCACGGCAACCAGACTTACTTTTCCCGATGCAAAATCGAGCACTTGCAGCGCCTCGGGAAATTCAATCAGATTCTCAATATACTCTGTCAGAATTTGTTCCGGACTAATGGCAAAATCAACGCAAAAATTCTCGCTTGAGAAAATTTCTGGATATGCCGAATACTCAGTCGATCGAATCCGCGCAATTTTAGTAGGCGTGTTAAATAAAGTAGCCGCCAATTTACACGCCACCAAATTGGTCTCATCGTGCCTGGTCACCGCCAACACCATATCTGCATCATTTGCACCGGCATTGACTAAAACAGAAGGATGCGAAGCATTGCCAACTACGGTACGCAAATCTAAACGATCTTGCAAAAATGCCAAACGCTGTGGATCAATGTCAACCATGGTAATGTCATTAGCTTCACTCACCAAACTTTCAGCAACTGTTGAACCAACCTGGCCCGCGCCCAGAATAATAATTTTCAATTACCTATTCCTTCCGATTCTCACGCACCCAATTGCGCCACTGCATAAATAACCCAGGATCCAATGCTGCTATCACAGATCGATGCCACGGCGAACCTGCCCAATAATCATCGTGCTCAAAACCACACATACTGCCGCCTGCCTCTTTGAGAATTAACGATCCAGCCGCATAATCCCAAGGCCTTTGTCCACCATGCAAATACAAATCAAAATAACCTGCAGCGGTATAACACCACTCCAGCGCACAAGCTCCATAGTTTCTCTGTGAGGCGAACGGCGGGTAAGCAGCCACTTTGGCTGCGAATCTTCGGTCAAGCCGCTTCAAATCAATATTTGCCATCGCGCTTGATAATGCAGGAACATATCGCTTGAGCGGCAACGCGACTCCATTCAAAAAAGCGCCTCCGCCTTGAGTTGCATAAAACATCTCATCCGTCACCGGATTATAAATCACGCCCAAAACGCCCTTTCCTTGCTCCATAAAAGCCACTGAAATCGCAAAATAAGGCAATCCATTAAAGAAATTGGAAGTACCGTCAATCGGATCAACACTCCACAAACCTGTATTGCCCTCAGTCCATTGCGCCTCCTGCTCCTGCTCGGTCATTTCCTCACCCATGGCAGCAGCTGGGCGAATTTTCCGCAACTTATCCAGTAAGGCATTTTGTGCCGCAACATCCGCCTCGGTAAAAAAACTACCATCTGCTTTAAGCTGACGGTCCACTCGCAGATAACGCGGCATAATGACTTGCTGAGCAACTTCCTTCACAGCCGTGATAACATTTTCTAGCACTATGCCTCCGAACGCCACTTGATTGAGCAACCAATGCTAGGAATTTGTTCTTCCGGGCCATGCCCGGTTTTGGCAACCTGCAACATGGCTTGAAACAAATCGCGACGAACATCTGCGGGCGACGCCTCTTTGCGCGAGGCATCTAGGCGTCCGCGATATTGCAGCTGCAGCTGATTATTGAAACCAAAAAAATCGGGAGTACAAACTGCCCCATATTGCTTGGCTATTTCCTGGGTTTCATCCCAGACATAAGGAAAAGGATAATTTAGCTGTTTCGCAATCAAGGCCATATTTTCAAAAGAATCCTCTGGGTAGTCTGCGGGATCATTCGACATGATCGCGATAGCATTCACACCATGGAGCTTCAGCTCATTGACATCGCGAATAATACGATCCTGTATCGCCTTGACATATGGACAATGATTACAAATGAACATCACTAGCAGCCCGTTCTCACCTTTAGCGGAAACTAGGTTATAACGCTTGCCGTCGACACCCGGCAAATCAAAATCGATAGCTTTCCAACCAAAATCACACACCGGTGTTTCCAAACTTGCCATATGCCTTCTCCCACTCTTGATAATATTGCAAAAATTACTTTTCCAGCTTGTTGCCTTTAAAATCTATATGCCGGTCAAATAATGCTGATTCATAACATGTTATATTATCATGAGTCCATTTATTGAATTTGCCACTTGCTCCGCCACTTGCCTAAACCCAGCCCATCATGCATGCACGCTTTTATCATCCCGAGGAAATTGTTGTTGGAAAAATCATCGAATTATCAGCTGAAAATAAACATCATGCAGCGCGTGTGCTACGACTGAAGAATGGCGACCCAATTACGTTATTTAACGGTCTTGGCGGAGAATTCTCTGCACATATTGAAGCGCTCAAAAAATCTAGCGCCACGGTAATGATCGATGCCTATCACGACATAGATCGGGAGTCATTGTTGTCTATTGAGCTCGCCCAAGCCATCTGCGTCAACGAAAAAATGGACTGGATCATACAAAAATCAGTAGAACTCGGCATAACTCGTATTCAACCAGTTTTCACTGCACGCTGCATCGTGCATTTATCCGACGAGCGCTCTTCAAGACGCCTCCAGCACTGGAAAAAAATCATCATCTCCGCCTGTGAACAATGTGGTAGAAACCATTTACCGCAAATACTCCCGTTAATTTCTCTATGGGATTGGTTGAATCAAAAGAAAGCCATACGTTCCGCGCATGATCTGCATTTCATGCTATCCACCAAAGCCACAGAAGGTTTAAAAAACACCCCTAAACCACCTGCCACTGCCAATATAGCACTTGCGATCGGACCTGAAGGGGGATTTACACCAGAAGAAGAAACGGCTATTTTACATTCCGAATTCATTCCACTGCGCCTAGGAAAACGCATACTGCGCACCGAAAGTGCAGCTTTAGCAACTGTTGCAGCGATGCAGGTACTCTGGGGAGATTATTGATGATGACTTCCAATAATAAAATAGATTCCATGATTGAATTTGTTTCCTGGTTTCGCTCAGTCGCACCTTATATCCATGCATTCCGTGACAAAATTTTCGTCCTCGGTTTTGGTGGTGAAATGATCACCGATGCAAAATTTGTTCATTTCATTCACGACATCAACTTACTTGCCAGTCTAGGTGTCCGATTGGTACTAGTGCATGGTGCACGCCCACAAATTCAACTGCGTCTAGATGAATCACAATTGGAAACCCAAACAGTCATGGGCATACGAGTAACTGACCCCGCAGCATTGCAATGCGCAAAAGAAGCCGTAGGACGCGCGCATCATGAAATTGCTGCCCTGCTGTCGATGGGGTTACCCAATTCACCAATGGCCAATGCGGCTATTCGTGTCGCCAGCGGGAATTTTGTCACCGCATGCCCGCATGGCATTATACAAGGCGTTGACCTGATGCACACTGGAAAGGTGCGCAAGATCAACACACAAGCGATTCATTCGCGTTTAGAGCAAGGAGATGTAACGCTGATTTCACCATTAGGCTACTCACCAACTGGCGAAATCTTCAATTTGACAATGGAAAATGTAGCGACGGAAGTCGCAATAGCACTCAATGCCGAGAAACTAATTTTTTTGTTGGATACCGTGGGTTTCAGATTCTCAGAAACCGATACACTAAGAACGCTACCACGTGAATTCACTGTCGCGGAAAGCAAATTATTCTTAGAAAATAAAATCCCTGGAACAATGCCATTAATATCGGATACGCTCCGGTCATCACTACAATCGGCCACCAGAGCCTGTGAAATGGGTGTGACACGCACGCATCTGATCAATCGTGGCAACGATGGCGCCATCCTACAAGAACTTTTCACGCACCATGGCATCGGTACAATGATCTCGCAAGAAACACTTCACGCGCTCAGAAAAGCTAAAATTGAAGATGTTGGCGGTATCTTGCAGTTGATTGAACCATTGGAAACCGAAGGCATTCTAGTCAGGCGCGGCCGTGAATTACTGGAAATTGAAATCGACCGTTTTACAGTGCTGGAACATGATGGCATCATGTTGGGTTGTGCAGCTCTATATCCATTTCCCGAGGAACATGCCTGCGAACTTGCTTGCCTGGCAATCCATCCGGATTATCGCGATCAAGGACGCGGCAGCCATCTGCTCAAACATATCGAAAAAAAAGCTATCTCTCAAGGTATCGATATCTTATTTGTACTTACTACACATGCGACACACTGGTTTATTGAGCACGGCTTTAGCGAAATCACAACCGCCGAATTACCACAAGCCAAACAGAATTTATATAACTATCAGCGCCGCTCGAAGGTATTAGTTAAATACTTGTAGCTTTACCATGCATATATGCACTGATGGTTTATTCGATGAAATGAACATCTCATAATGACAGTTTTTTCTTTTTGAGCATCTTTTTTGATTGATCTGGAGCACAAATGACAAGAATAGTAAAATGCATCAAACTGGGCCGTGAAGCCGAAGGCCTGGATTTCCAAACCTACCCCGGAGAATTGGGCAAGCGCATCTTTGAAAATGTTTCCAAAGATGCATGGCATCAATGGATAGAACACCAAACTATGCTAGTCAACGAAAATCGCTTAAATCTCTCAGACGCAAAAGCGCGCAAATACTTGGCCGAGCAATTGGAAGCGCATTTCTTTGGCTCGGGCGCAGAACAGCCAGCCGGTTATATTCCCTCTAATCACAAATCATGAATTCCGACAATGCATTCATAGGTTCTTACAAAAAATTCAAATCTAAGTTTTCATATTACAATACTATATAATCATCTCCAAGTGGGTATAATACATGAGTAAGTTACTAAGAATAATGCTCTATTTTTCTGTTGTTTTTTTTCTCGGACACATCCAAACATTAAGCGCTGAAATTGCATTTGAGGATCAAACTAAATCGGCGGGTTTCACAACTTCTCTTTACACAGGCTACGGTTCAGCTTGGGGCGACTTTGATGGTGACGGCTGGCTCGACATCTGGATCGGCAACCATACGACGCGACCACAATTGTACATAAACAATGGTGATGGCACCTTCAGTGAAAGGCTGGGGGAATTCTGGGAGGGAGATCCCTTACGCGACGCTCATGGCGGCGCTTGGGCTGATTTTGACAATGATGGTGATCAGGATCTCATAGAACTTTACGGAAACCGGGGAGGTATTGCTGCTGACGATAAGGCGTTTTACGTTAACCATATGGGTAGGCTAACCAATAAAGCTGCAATACTTGGACTGGAAGATAGTTTTGGACGTGGGCGGACACCACTGTGGCTGGACTGGAATAATGATGGTCTTTTGGATCTTTACATGACCAATGTGAAACGTCCATTTGACGATCTAGGACCTAGCCGATTGATGTTGCAGCAAAAGGATGGAACTTTCAGCCCTGTTCCCGGCATGACAAAAAAGACTATCGGAGAGTTTACCCAATTGGCTTACTTCGATTCGGCTGTACACTTGTTAACATCCGGTTGGATATTTTACCCTCAGGAGCTATATCGACTAGGGAGCACTAAACCTTTGCCCATACCTAAAACATCTCGCCATCAATTTAGATACTTGCAGGATGTAGCAGTTGCAGACTTTGATGGGGATCTTGAAGATGATCTATTAGTTTTGCAGGCCCCGACAGTTAGCTCGTGGATACTTAACAAAAAAACCCGCCGTCAAGTTCTTGTCGATACACATGGAATGTCGTCAATAGAAAAAGGAAGCCTGAATTTTTGGTTCAATGGACCAACCAAATTGTCTATCCAAATTTATGGCGCATTTGATCCTTGGACTCCGAGCATGATACATGCCGGTAAATCTGGCATTCAGGTGGCAGAGCTTGTTCCCGAGGTTGTCGACGGCGAGAAACGGTATACTGTCCAATTGACATTGGATTCTGCCAATCCTGACATGATCGGCATCGTGAACTCGAAACTGCAGGCGTCACCAGGCATTTATATAGGATGGATACCGAGTATCAGAGAATGGAGAGTTAAGATTCAAGGAGCAGATAATTTTCGAGCAAAATTTGTATCAATCGATAGTATATTTGAGAAAGTTGCTTCAGATGGACGTGAATTCTGGACCAAAGATCTTGGTAGTAAACTGGTAATGCTATCCCGACGCGAAGGTGAGTTTATTGTTGCTGAAAACTTTGGATATGACTTAGCAGATTCATGTCGTTCGATCGCTGTCGGTGACTTCGACAATGACATGGATCTCGATATCTATATTACATGCGCTAATGGGCTTCGCAATAGACACAATATCTTGCTCGAAAATATTGGTGGGACATTTATACCTGTGTTCAATGCAGGCGGAGCAGGCACCATAAATATTGGCAACGGCGGAAGGGTCAGCATGGCCGACTACGACAATGATGGTTATCTCGACCTGCTAGTTACCGACGGAGGAAGACTTGAATATCCATTTAATTACGGACGTCAATTTCTCTTGCGTAACAAGGGCGGAAGTAATCATTGGCTAAAAATTGATCTTGTGGGTTGCCAATCTAATCGCGATGGTATCGGTGCGCGTGTGATAGTCACGGCCGGCGGAATCAAGCAAGCTCGCCTGCAAGCAGGGGGTATGCGCAATGGTGTTCAAGATGATCGTCGACTTCATTTTGGCCTGGCAAAAAATTTAATTGCCGAATCGATAACTGTGGAATGGCCTTCAGGGATTCACACGAACCTTACAGAACTTGCTGCTAACAAGATTCACGTAGTTCAGGAAGATTCAGGATGCGCACGTCCGTAATTTAGACCATAAGCAAGCATACCTAAACGCCCCTGAAGTACTCACAATCACTTGAAATAGATCGTCTAGGTACTTACTCCCGCAATCACCATTTCGACCGAAAACGTTACATTTTCATGTAATTACTGGTCGAAACAGTGATTAAAAGTACTAAGACAGCAGTACGATTCACCAGCTCAATTTGTTTAGAGCAGACATACTGATACAGCTTGACTCCACTGATCCAGTGCTGAAACTTGCATCAGCGATAACTTGACATGAACTTACCACAACCTTCTCGATTCACTACACGAAATCGACATGTGCACCGAGTAAGTCGATTCAATTGATGGTTGTAATTATTGATACCGCTATGTATGGGAAGAACATCATCCAGCCTAGCGACCGAAAACTGACGATCAAAGTCCCTCAATTTTTTGAGCATAAGCACGGCCATTATTGTACCCATTATCGCTCACTTTAATCGAATTACCGAATAGCAAAAACTATAATATTCTCAAATCTTTTGATGGAAAAATATCAAGATGCCAGAATATATCTCTATTAACATCCACTCAGTAAAACTACTCCCCCAATAACAATTGACAAAGATTCTTCAGTCCCTATTAAATAGGTACAATACGAGAAATTTGCGAAACATTATCGTCCTCGGATCATTATTCCAATATGTCGACTCACGTGCTAGATCCATCCCAATTACGTATTACCATCAACCCGGATTCATTGGGATTTTCAGATACTTCGGAATTATTGCAACGCCCGTTATCCTGGATTGGACAAGAACGAGCAGAAGTAGCCGCGCGCTTTGGTTTAGGTATGATGCAGCCGGATTATCATTTATTTGTTCTAGGAGAAGCAGGATCGGGACGCACCACTTTACTGCATCAAGCGATGATTGCCGCAGCAGCCGAAAGGCATTCTTCACCAGACTTGTGCTTTCTGCACAATTTTATCGCACCAGAGAAACCGTTGGCCTTGCACTTACCTTCTGGACAAGGTCGAGTGCTGCGTCAGTTACTGCTGCGACTGGCAAAATCGTTGCCAACTGGCATCGCACAGTGCTTGAGCGGACAGGATTTCAAGCTTAACAGTAATCACATCGAGAAGAAGTTTAAAATAGCAACCGATCAAGCCTACACCAAGCTGGATAAGTATGCTGAATCTCTGCATTTCACCATACACCGTGAAAACGAGCAGATTGTTTTTACTTTGCTGGACGAAAAGAACGAGATTCTCACAGCAGAAAATTTATTAAAGTTGCCCAAGGCACGCAGGATCGAAATAGAGCAAGCCGAGCGGGCATTGCGTGAAGCGATTGCACAATATCTTGATGAATTAAAACAGATAGAAAAAGAAAGAAATAGCGAATTGGCCGCATTGCAACGACGTCTTGTACAACCCTTATTGAGTCTTGAATCAAAAAAAATCCAAAAAGAGTTACAACAGCAGTTAAGGCACAACAAACGGCTGAAAACTTTTTTTGCGCAAATGGAATTAGATATCCTCGACAATCTGATGCTGTTTGAAGCGGATAATATTGAGGAAGAAAAGCAGCAGACAGAACTAAATCGGATTTTCTCCCGCTATCAGATCAATTTGGTAGTGGATAATGCAGATGTACAGGGTGCACCGGTTCTTATTGAAGACAATCCTTCCACATATGCATTGTTTGGCGGCATCGATTATCAATTCGAAAATGGCAAGCTAAAAACCGATTTTATGCGCATTCGTGCCGGTAGCTTGCTAAAGGCTCATGGCGGGTTTCTTATGTTGCACCTCGATGATTTACTAACCGATGATTCATTATGGATAAGATTGCGACGATTCTTGCGTAGTAAGCGGCTACAAATCGAAGAACCAGGATCGGCATTGACTTCCAATACGCCCGTGTCCCTTGAGCCCGAATCGGTGGAAGTGAATGTCAAAATTATTCTGATCGGATCGCGTGACGAATATTACGATTTGCAAGAAATCGATCCAGAGTTTATGCGACGATTCAGGGTGAAAGTTGATTTTGCCGCAAGCTTTATCGCCAGCACAAAAACTTATCAAGCGTCGGCTGTACTCGTAGCAAATGTCTGTGCTGTTGCGCAACTACCACATTTCTCGGCGGCTTCGGTCGCCCGTTTGCTTGAAGAGTCGCACCGAGAAGTGGAGGACCAAAAGCGTCAAAGCGCTATTTTCGCACGCATTGAGATGCTGCTGCTGGAAAGCGCCACATTTTGCAATGCACGTCACGGCCGAATAGTAGAAGTAGTCGATATTTCAGCAGCGCTTCAAGCACGTATACTGCGTCATAATTATCCTGACTTACGTTTACAGGAAAGTATTCTTGAAAACGAAATCGCTATTACAGTGCAGGGGACGGAAGTGGGTCAACTTAACGCACTGACGCAGATTGATTTGGGCGATCACAGTTTTGGCACCTCGATACGTATCACCGCACGCGCATTCGCGGGAGAGGACGGGGTACTCAATATTGCCCGCGAAGTGGATATGTCTGGCCCGATTCATGATAAGGGCATGTTGATATTACAAAACTACCTGACTGGATTATTTGCCCATATTGCACCGCTTGCACTTAGTGCATCTATTGTGTTTGAGCAGGAATACACCAGCATCGAAGGGGACTCTGCGTCTTGTGCAGAATTTTATGCACTGCTGTCGTCGCTATCAGATGTGCCGCTAAAACAGAGTATTGCCGTGACAGGCGCTCTAAATCAATATGGCGAAGTCTTGCCGGTTGGAGGCATCAATGACAAGATTGAAGGTTACTTCAAACTGTGCGATAAAATGGGGTTAACCGGCGAACAAGGAGTGTTGATTCCCCATCAGAACCGATCACACCTAATGCTGGATCGCCCAGTTATTGAAGCCGTAGAACAAGGTTTATTTACAATCCATACGATGCAGCATGTTACTCAGGGGTTGGCATTATTGACCGGATTACCGACAGGTGTTAGTACAGAAGGTACAACAAATGGCTATTCTTCCGATACGGTTCTGGGTTATGCACAAAAAACACTGTTGACTTTCCGCCGTGCTTGTCAATTGTTACAACATCCTAGAAACGAACATCGACGCCTACCGACACGGCCGGGTAAATGATAGTAAACCAGGCTATGTTTTTTATTCCGCACCCTCATCGCATCAGTTACTAAAGCTTAAGGAGCATGGGTTTGCAATGATTATCATTAAAAAAACCAGCATCTATCTTGCTTGACTCAAAACGATGATCTTCGCAAAGCTCGGGGAGACGAGAGGCCTATGCTTTTACAGTATAGGCCTCTCGTGAATTTATCAAAAAAGACTACTAGTCAGTACAAGACGAATAGGCTGTTGGACATACTGGATTCAATCCACCAGCTGGATCGCTTCTTTGCTCAACCCAGTTTAATACTTCCAGTACCTGATCGTTGTATTCTGGAATCCGTGACCAAAAAATGTAGTTGGCGTGCAAGGTATCGCGGGCAAAAACCAGAATATCTGAAACAGTAGGTGCATAACCTGTTCCATCATTTCTCGTATTCTCATAATTTTTTCGCATAACCTGCGGTGCCATAGCCATCATGCCAGAAAAATCTGAATAGTAATTATAAATTCCCTGGTAGGGATCATACTGGGTAGCTTTAAAATTCAAACTTTTTTCGTCCTGAAAAGTATCTGGACCGCTCAGTGTTGCTCCCATATCCCTAAGCTGGGTTACGAGTGAATTGAGAACTGGGCGCGGGTAATTTACTTCCTGAATCGTCATTGTATTGGGAAAGAATAAGCGCATCTTCTGATTCACCTGAATCATATTCACATAAAATTCATCCGCTTGAGCACTGGATATCGGCTCAAGAGGCTGCCCCATAGCGCTTTCAATCATACCGATACCCTCAAAGTTAGGATGTGAATTGTAGCGCGCTCCCAGTACCTTAAATAAAGCGATCAAACGATCCCTCACTTGGGGATTCCACAACTTAATGTTGTATCCTCTAATAGTGGTTGAGCCGTAATCAGAAAAAGGGAACTGCCCATTCTCAAATGCAGCGCTTTTTAAATAGTCCGGCACGAGTTTCCAATTCGGATCAAATGATTTCGTTTGTACTTGAATAACAAGACGTTTATTCCTCGCAGTCAGTTCAGCGAGGCGTTTATCAATGGATGAAAAGTCATACACACCTTTTGATTTCTCAAGATCTGCCCATAAGTAACGCATTTGTATTCCACGTAACGCTGGTGTTGCTTTGAGTTCACTATATACCTCGGATAGGTATTTAGAATTGTTATTGCCCCAGCTCATTATTGTATAGTAATGCCCTGGGTGCCATTTGACTGCAGTAGGATCCGTTGTTGCTGCTGACACGTTCAATGGAGCTAAAACCATACTTACGATGAACATTAGCGTCGTTATTAAGATATGTGTTTGTTTAATTCTTGTGTTATTGGCATGTGTTACCGAATTGATAGCCAATAATTGATCATTGGTTTTCATAAATAATTCCTCCTTAAAGTTTAAGGTAGGAACTGCATGGATACGCGCTGAAGTTTTATTACTTGAGACTCGCCTTTCCTCATGTGTGAGTAAAACGAATTGCGTTATCTGGCAGTCCTGCCATCCTGGGGCATTTGCCCTTTAGATCAGTGACTTTGCGTCCCCTGCTTTCGCAGAGTTTGCCTTTTTCAAATTGCGACACAGGATTGTGTCTGTCGCTACTGTGGAATAATGTTCATTTGACTCCTCCTTTTAATTTAGTTAAAAGGCAGGAACTGCGTAGATACGCTCTGAAGTT
The DNA here is from genome assembly GCF_902826915.1 of uncultured Nitrosomonas sp. Taxonomy (GTDB): domain Bacteria; phylum Pseudomonadota; class Gammaproteobacteria; order Burkholderiales; family Nitrosomonadaceae; genus Nitrosomonas. The sequence continues at coordinate 2,060 of NZ_CADEGP010000060.1, read as the reverse complement.
TTATTACTTGAGACTCGCCTTTCCTCATGTGTGAGTAAAACGAGTTGCGTTACCTGGCGGCCCTGCCATCCTGGGGCATTTACCCTTTAGATCAGTGACTTTGCGTCCCCTGCTTTCACAGGGTTTGCCTTTTTCATATTTCAATACTTAATTGTTACTACCACAACCCTAAATAGGTTCCCATATCTGAAAAGCTCTTGTTTAAAATACAAAACACATTGGTTATATATAAGAAATTTAGCATTTCCGACTATTACTTCCTATCTACAATGCAGCGTCCTAACATTATAAAAATCCATTGAATTTATTGAAAATATCATTTCTAGTTCACGCAAGATGAATAAGCCACCGGACAAGCAGGACTCAAACCGCCTGCAGGAAAATTCTTTTGCGCCTTTTGATTTAACACTTCCAATACCTGCATGTAATGTGCTTCCCGTGTCCAAAAGATATAATTCGCCTCTAATTTATCTCGCGCAAAAGCCAGAATCTGAGAAATAGTTGGCACATAACCGCTTCCATCACCTTTCGTATTTTTATAGTTCTTTGGCATAACAGTGGGAACCATAGGTATCATGCCAGAGAAATCTGAATAGTAATTATAAATTCCTTGGTGAGGATCATACTGCGTTGCTTCAAAAAGTAACCCTTTTTCTTCAATAAATAGATCCGGACTACTCAATGCCGTCCCGATATTCTTAAGGCTGCCTACGAATGATGTGAGAATTGGACGCGGATAATTTACCTCCTGAATCGTCATTGTATTGGGGAAAAACTGACGCATTTTCTGATGCACAACAATCTTGTTGTCATAGAAGCCATTAATCTGAGCGTTTGAAACTGGCTCAATAGGCTGTCCAAAAGCAGTTTCTATCATACCGATACCCTCAAAATTAGGATGTGAGTTGTACCGTTCGCCCATTGCCCTGAATAAAGCAATCAAGCGGCTTCGCACTTGGAAATTCCACAATTTGATATTACGCCCTCTTATTTCTGTACTGCCATAATCAGTAGTGTAAAATTCCCCGCCTTCATATTCAGCTGTCTTCATATAAGTTGGCACAACTTGTCTTTTATTGAAAGATTTTGTTTGCACCTGAATAACAAGACGCTTTCCTATGGCGGATAATTCAGCGAGACGTTTATCGATGGATGAAAAATCATACACACCTTTTGCTTTTTCCAGATCATTCCAGAAATAACGAATCATCATTCCATTCAATGCGGGCGTTGCATCAAGCTCGCTATATACTTGTGACAAGTAAGTAGCATTATTTTTGCTGGAACCCTTTATTATGTAATAGTGCCCCGGATGCCATTTAACGGCCGTAGGATCCGCTGTTGCCGCTACTACGTTCAAGGGTACTAAAATCATACTGACAATAAATAATAGTGCGGCTACTAAAATATGTGCTGGCCTAATGCTCGTGCCGATAGTTAGTATTTTCGAATTAATAATCAATAATTTATTATTGGTTTTCATAAGTAATTCCTCCTTAAAGTTTCAAGAAAGGAACTGCATGGATACGCTCTGAAGTTTTATTACTCGTGACCTGTCACTGCATACGTGAGTGAAACAAGTGGCGTTGCCTGGCAGTCCTGCTATCATTGGGATATGCTCCCTTTAGATCAGTGACTTTGCGCCCTCTGCTTTCGCAGAGTTTGCCCTTTTTACTGCAATACTAATTAAGCACAAACTGTGCCACAATTTAATTTTTCACGATGTGTACCGCACTTTTAATAACAATGGATGTTATACAAATAGTGCTATAGTGGGAAATCCGGAGGATAAAAACTTTACGCGGTAACAAGACATTATTTCTATAAGATACGATTCTTTCTAATAATAGATCACATAAAATGACACTTCTTGTCACATCTAGACAAAAAAGAATAGAGTAATTCCCCCTTATTTCATAAACAGAGAAAGAACTTTGCACGGTTAGAGTCATTTTCAGGTGCGGATGATGATGTAATAATGTTCTGAATCATATTGTTGAATTAGTTGATATGAGTTTTTCGGAGTTTGATGTCACCCGCCGCACCCGCAAAGGAAACTT
>NZ_CADEGP010000059.1 GCF_902826915.1 uncultured Nitrosomonas sp. | reverse complement strand
TCATCTCTTCCTCCTCTCAAACCATTTTATCTCCGGAAATACCGGGACGATTCACTTTTTGTGTGGTAAAAATAGCTACCACGCAAATTACCACATTTTTTTGCTGGCTTCTAGCGGATTATTCTGGATTGCTATGGAATTGAAGTTCTTGTAAAGCAGCTTGTTTATTTTGTTTTGTGGATTGCTTTGGATTTATGCGGAAGGGGATGTGGCGGAGGCGGTGAGATTCGAACTCACGGTAGAGTCACCCCTACGGCAGTTTTCAAGACTGCTGCCTTAAACCGCTCGGCCACGCCTCCTTTTGCAAAACCTGCAGGCCGAATCATACCTTTTAGCGTGCTTCTTGGCTAGTTGTCGAACATCTAATTTATCAGTTAAGTAAATAATTATTGGAGGTAATGTCATTTATTCTTTATGATTGCTATATTGAATTCTCTGACTGCAAGAATATAATTATATGAATTTTTAATGAAATTTTATATTTACTGATTTTTGTTGGTACTATCTCGATGGATTTTTTGATTCAATCTAGGCATAGAAAAAGCGTATTCTGGAAGGTAGCAGATGTATGTGGTCGGATCCAGGAGTAGCAAAGCTAGAGCAGGTACGTATCAGCACCAATCAAGATATGGTGCGACGCATGCGTTTGGGTGGTTTGTTTTATGTTTTGTGTTGCGGTGCTATCGTGCTGATGTCTCCTGTGCTGCGCACGCAGCCTTATATTGCGCTCTTTGTCGCTCTGTTTATAATTCTGGCGATATCACGTTTTGTAGTTTATAAGCGTGCGCTGATTTTATTCGACAGAAATGAGCAACAGATAGAATATTCGATCTTAACGATCTATATCACAACGGCACTAGGTTGGACTATTTTTTTGATGTGGGTATTCCTGTCCATTAATATTCTGGATAGCAGCGTTACTTTAGCGGTCATTTCGACAGTCGGTTTTGTTGCAGGTGGTATAGCGGCTACTTCACCTCGCATTCAGTTGATGCTCGTCTATGCAGTGATAATTTATCTGCCTAGTCTTTTAAGTCTAGTATTATTTGTCCCAGGTGAAGGTGGTTTGGTATTGATGGTAATTGGACTTGCCTATTTCTTTTTTTCTGTACATAACGGTAAGCTGCAGCATCAGAATTATTGGGTTGCGCGGCAACAAGCTGTGCAATTGGAGAAACAAGCAATTGATCTGGAATACGCCCGCTTACAAGCGGAGAATGCGAATAAAGCTAAGTCGGCATTTTTGGCTGCCATGAGTCATGAGATCAGGACACCAATGAACGGCGTACTCGGAATGACTGAAATTCTGGCAACTACTTCACTTGATTCGGAACAAACAAATTATCTGAGTGTAATTCGTAATTCCGGGAAAACTCTGTTACGAGTCATTGATGATATTCTGGATTTTGCGAAAATAGAGGCGCATAAACTCAAAGTGGTTAATCGGTCATTTAACCTTCGTGCATTGGTTGATGAAGTGAATTTGCTATTTTGCGCCAAAGCCAGAGAATCATCGCTGAATTTTATTGTGAATTTCGAATGTAATCTATCTTTTAATCTTAATGGAGATCCTGATCGAATTAAACAAATTTTATTTAACCTGCTCGGTAACGCGTTTAAATTTACTGCAGAAGGGGAAGTTAAATTACAGATCGGTTGTTACCCCTTTGCAGATCAAAGTGGAGTTGAGGTAGAACTTATCGTTGCAGATACTGGGATAGGGATATCAACCGAGAATCAGACACGTTTGTTTCAGGAATTTTCACAAGTAGGTGAATCTACACAACATATTCGAGGTACCGGACTGGGCCTTGTGATTACACGCAATTTGTTATCACTAATGGGGGGCTCAATTACTGTATCCAGTGAAATTGGTAAGGGCGCAGAATTCCGTGCGCATATTCCCCTTAATTATGCAGCTGTTGATACCGTGATCTCTCAGCAAAGCCAATTAACTTCAAAGCAGTCCATAGCTATTATCAAGTCTCGTGCCTGTGTCTTGGTTGTTGAGGATAGTGATGTGAACCAGTTAGTCAGTAAAGCAATGTTGGAACGGTTGAATTGTGAGGTTGTTATTGTAAGTGATGGTGCGGAGGCAATTAGCGCGTTTACATCGCAACATTTTGATTTGATTTTAATGGATTGTAATATGCCTGTGATGGATGGGTTTGAGGCTACACGACGAATTCGTGCGCTTGAACAGGAGAAAAACGCTGTGCCGATTCCAATTGTTGCATTAACTGCCCATGCTTTTGATCATGTCAGGCAGGAATGCTTTACTGCTGGTATGAATGAGCATCTCAGTAAACCATTCGATGTCGCGCAGCTTAATCAGATGCTACAACAATTTGTTTCGATACGTTCGCCATAGTGTGAGGGCATTTGAGAATTCTGATTTATCGTAGCAGAGGCGAATGCTCCGGTGCGATAATAAGTAATATCGGATTAACGCTGGTTATTAAATACCCTGCTAAATGGCAGTTAATTTTTATTATTTGAGGAATTATGATTTGGAAACCTAATGTAACGGTTGCAGTTGTTGTTGAACAAAATGGCAAATATTTACTGGTGGAGGAGGAGCCTGAAACGGGTTGCGGATTGTTTCTAAATCAACCTGCAGGGCATCTGGATCCAGGAGAATCCATTATTCAGGGAGCGGTACGGGAGACACTGGAAGAAACTGGGTATACCTTCGAACCTGAATATGTATTGGGCGTATATCAGTGGTACTCACATCGTGTAGATACCACCTATCTTCGATTTGCGTTTGGCGGGCGTGTTACACATCACGATCCCGAACGGAAGCTCGATACAGGCATTTTGCGGGCGTCTTGGTTTGGCTTTGATGAAATTAATCAAATGATTCAGCGTCATCGCAGTCCTCTGGTTATGCAATGTATTCGTGATTACCTTGCCGGTAAGCGCTATTCATTGGAGTTGATGTTGCATTTTGAATCCTAAGATGATGACGAAGTGTCGTGTAATTGTTGGTATGTCTGGTGGTGTTGATTCATCTGTGGCTGCATATTTGCTGAAGCAACAAGGCTATGATGTTGTAGGGTTATTTATGAAGAATTGGGAGGATGATGATACTGATGAATATTGCTCTTCCCGGCAGGACTTTCTAGATGCCGTATCGGTTGCTGACGTTATTGATATTCCTATCGAAATTGTGAATTTCTCTGCCGAATACAAAGAGCGTGTATTTTCAAAATTCCTTGCAGAATACCAAGCCGGACGCACACCGAATCCTGATGTGTTGTGCAATGCTGAAATCAAATTTAAAGCATTTCTGGATCATGCAAATAAACTGGGTGCTGATTATATCGCAACAGGTCATTATGCCCGGGTGCGTAAAGTGGGTAGCGTTTTTCAATTATTAAAAGGTGAAGATGGAAACAAAGATCAAAGCTATTTTTTGTATCGGTTGAATCAAGCGCAACTTGCTAAGTCGCTTTTTCCAATCGGTCATCTCTATAAACGCGAAGTGCGTAAAATAGCCAGGGAGCTGAAGCTCCCGAATTACTCTAAAAAAGACAGTACGGGCATATGTTTTATTGGCGAGCGTCCGTTTCGTGAATTTCTTAATCGCTATTTACCGCATAAACCTGGAGAAATTCAAACAACTGATGGAAAAGTCATTGGTCAGCATATCGGATTAATGTACTACACCATAGGGCAGCGACAGGGGTTGGGGATTGGGGGCGTTCGGGATGGTGGCGATGAGCCATGGTTTGTAGCAGCCAAAGATATGATCAGAAATGTGTTGATTGTCGTTCAGGGACACAATCATCCGGATTTGTTTCATCCTTCCCTAAAAGCGATCAATTTAACCTGGATCGATGAAAAATATCCGCATTGCAATTGGGTTTACGCTGCAAAAACACGCTATCGCCAAACTGATGCGCCTTGCACAATTACAAATCTGTCACGTGAGTACTGTCAGGTAGAGTTTGCCCAAAATCAATGGGCAATCACCCCAGGGCAATCCGTTGTGATTTATGAGAGTCAAGTATGCTTGGGGGGAGGAGTTATATTGCAATGATTCTTGACGTCTCATTATTTTCAACTTGCAATTCCCCGTGGTCTTGCCGCGGGGATAGGTGCAGGGCGCGTGGAGCAAATTTATTGTATTGAATATTTCTGTTTAAGTTCATATTGTTAAATCAATTTTACAATTTTATTGTTTTTCCCTCTTGAAATTCTGAATCACAAACCCTACTATTAGCACTCGTGGTTACGGAGTGCTAATAATAATCCCAATATTAGAACCTTGACTGTCTTAGTAGTGTTAAAAGAATGATGTGCATTTATTGCGCAGATATTAGTTTATTAATTTTCAAAGGAGAGAACAGCATGAAAATTCGCCCTTTACATGATCGTGTTATCGTAAAGCGATTAGAAGATGAACGTAAAACAGCCTCAGGTATTGTTATTCCTGATAGCGCAGCAGAAAAACCAGATCAAGGTGAGATCTTGGCAATAGGCAAAGGGAAAGTCGGCGATGATGGAAAAATTCGTCCACTAGAAGTGAAAGTCGGCGATAAGGTGTTATTTGGCAAATATGCCGGGCAATCCGTCAAGGTTCAAGGCGAAGAACTTTTAGTCATGCGAGAAGAAGATATTATGGGTGTAATTGAAGGTTAATTCATTAGTTCAATGACACGCAAGAATAATGTATTGAGAGATTAGGAGAGAGTTATGTCAGCAAAAGAAGTGAAGTTTGGCGATTCAGCACGCCACAGGATGGTAGCCGGTGTGAATATTTTAGCCGATGCAGTAAAGGTAACATTAGGACCGAAGGGCCGGAATGTTGTTCTGGATCGTTCCTATGGTGCGCCTACCATTACCAAGGATGGAGTATCTGTCGCCAAAGAAATTGAATTAAAAGATAAATTTGAAAATATGGGCGCGCAGATGTTAAAAGAAGTAGCTAGTAAAACATCTGATGTAGCCGGCGATGGTACAACCACCGCAACCGTGTTGGCGCAAGCTATTGTAAAAGAGGGCATGAAATATGTAGCGGCCGGTATGAATCCAATGGATCTCAAACGCGGAATTGATAAAGCAGTAACCACAGCGGTTGGTGAGTTAAAGAAACTGTCAAAGCCATGTGCGACAGCAAAGGAAATTGCGCAAGTTGGGAGTATTTCTGCAAACTCGGACAATGAAATTGGCAAGATCATTGCGGATGCAATGGACAAAGTGGGCAAAGAAGGTGTAATTACAGTAGAAGATGGGTCGGGATTGCAAAATGAATTGGAAGTCGTTGAAGGTATGCAATTTGATCGCGGTTATCTGTCGCCCTATTTTGTGAGCAGCGCGGAAAAACAGATTGCGCTGTTAGATAGCCCATATATTTTGTTACATGACAAGAAAATTTCTAATATTCGTGACTTATTACCCATATTGGAACAGGTCGCAAAAGCAGGTAAACCGCTACTGATTATCGCTGAAGATGTTGATGGTGAAGCGCTTGCTACATTGGTCGTAAACAATATACGCGGTATTCTAAAAACTTGTGCAGTTAAAGCGCCTGGTTTTGGTGATCGTCGCAAAGCGATGTTGGAAGACATCGCAATTTTGACTGGCGGCACGGTTATTGCTGAAGAAGTTGGTTTGACATTAGAGAAAGCTACATTAAATGATCTGGGTCAAGCCAAACGCATTGAAGTAGGCAAAGAAAATACTACCATCATTGATGGCGCAGGCAATGCTGATAATATCCAAGGTCGCGTCAAGCAAATCCGCACTCAAATTGAAGAAGCTACCAGTGATTACGACAAAGAAAAACTACAGGAGCGTGTGGCTAAGCTTGCTGGTGGTGTCGCACTGATTAAAGTCGGCGCTGCTACTGAGGTTGAAATGAAGGAGAAAAAGGCTCGGGTTGAAGATGCGCTGCATGCAACGCGTGCTGCCGTGGAAGAAGGCGTTATCCCCGGAGGTGGTGTAGCATTATTGCGTGTAGTTTCGATTGTTAAGAAAACAAAAGGTGATAATCACGATCAAGATGCAGGTATAAAGATTGTTATACGCGCACTTGAAGAGCCTCTGCGTCAAATTGTATTGAACTGTGGTGATGAACCGTCTGTTGTTGTCAATAAAGTGGCTGAGGGTCAAGGAAATTTTGGCTACAACGCTGCAACTGGTGAATATGGTGACTTGGTTGCAATGGGTGTTTTGGATCCAACCAAAGTAACTCGTTCTGCTTTGCAGAATGCAGCTTCAGTTGCAAGCTTGATGTTAACCACTGATGCAATGGTTGCAGAATTGCCTAAGGAAGATGCGCCAGCTGGTGGTGGCATGGGTGGCATGGGTGGCATGGGTGGCATGGGTGGTATGGATATGTAAGGTAGATCCTTATTTTTATACTGTCTTTTGAATCACACAGACTTCAATCTTATATTGAGGTCTGTTTTTTTATGTCTACTAGCTAACTAGAGAAATAGAGATATTTATCAGGCGTTATATTTTTCTTAAAAAATACTTATTCGTGATAAATTTTTGGATATGAATAAATTAGAAAATTATTCTGCACCTAAAGATCTTTTGAAAGATCGCGTGATTCTTGTCACAGGTGCAGGGCAGGGGCTAGGGCGTGCGGCAGCATTATCTTATGCGAATCATGGAGCCACGGTGATTTTACATGGCCGTAAAGTAAAAAAATTGGAAAGCGTTTACGATGAAATAGAAAACATCGGTAAAGCGCAAGCTCTAATTTATCCACTTGATCTGGAACGTGCTGAAGAAAAGGATTTTTTTGTTCTGGCACATGCAGTAGCGCAGCAACTGGGGCGCTTGGATGGAATCTTGCATAACGCAACCTACTTGCCTGGTTTAAGCCCACTGGAGCATCAAACAATTGAGCAATGGCGAGCCTTGTTGCAGGTTAATTTGATTGCTCCTTTTGCATTAACAAAAGCATGTTTGCCGCTACTTAAAGCTTCCCCTGATGCGAGCATTATTATGACATCAAGTACGCACGGACATAATCCATCGGCTTACTGGGGTGGTTTTGCCGTTGCAAAAGCCGGTTTAGAAGCGTTAGTCAAGATACAGGCTGATGAATGGGGACAAATGTCAGATTTGCGCATTAATACAGTGATACCCGGCTTGGTGAATTCACCACAGCGCGTGATTACACACCCGGGTGAAATAAAACAAAAGATGCGTCAACCTGATGAGTTGATGCCGGTATATTTGTATTTGATGGGATTGGACAGCAGAGAAATAAGTGGTCAGACAATCTTGTGCTAATTGATAACGAGTCGAATGATCAGGCTGCGGTTAGTGGGATTAGAAGGTATAATTGATAATAAATAAAATGATATGCGAAAGTGGCGGAATTGGTAGACGCACCAGATTTAGGTTCTGGCGCCGAGAGGTGTGGGGGTTCGAGTCCCCCCTTTCGCACCAAGTTAAGTTAACATCAGGCTTACTGTCCGTAAGTGTTAATCAATAAATAACACAGTTAGTATTCGAATTATGTTAAAAAAAATTAATCAATCAGGAATTTTTTAATGGAATCAAATGTAGAGAACCTAGGTGCATTGGAACGTCGTTTCGACATTTCGATTTCTCTTGAAAAATTGCAAGGTGAAATTGATAATCGCTTAAGAAAGATGGCAAAAACAACCAAGTTTCATGGTTTTCGTCCTGGGAAAGTTCCGCTTACAATAGTTAAACAAATGTACGGTGTGCAGATACAGCAGGATGTGATCAATGATGCAATTCACAAAGAGTTTACAGATACCGTTAAGGAAAATAATTTAAAAGTTGTTGGCTACCCTCGCTTTGAGAATAAATTAGCCAATGAACATGACGCGCTTTATACAGTCAGTGCAACATTTGAAGTTTATCCTGAGATCATATTGGGTGATTTGAGTAACCAAGATGTCGAACGATTTGATGTGCAAGTTGACGAAGTTGATATTGATAAAACGATTGACATGATAAGTAAGCAACGTGTGACATACGAACCTATTGATCGCGCGGCAATTAAAGGAGATCGAGTCAAGATAGATTATCACGGTGTTATCAACGGAGATGATTTTGCAGGCGGGAAAGCCAATGATGTTCAATTGATACTCGGGGATGGAAAATTTCTAAAAGATTTTGAAAGTTCTTTGATAGGTATGAAAGCTGGAAATCATAAATCATTTGATGTTGTTTTTCCTCAAGAATACCATGGTAAAGATGTTGCTGGAAAAACAGTTACATTTGAAGTGAAAATGAATGAATTAGAAGCGCCGATATTGCCAACTGTGGATGTGGAATTTGCTAAATCGCTGGGTATTCCTGATGGAGACTTAAAGAAGTTACGCGAAGGGATAAAAAAAGATCTCGAACGTGAGGTCCATAAGCGTTCAAGGTCAAAGCTTAAAGAACAGATCATGAAAGCGATTTTGGAAACAACTCAAATTGAAGCGCCCACCGTTCTGGTTAATCAAGAAATGGATAGATTATTGCAAAATGCTAAAAGTGACCTTGAGGCACGAGGGATAAAAGGGAGCGAAATATCTCTGAAATCTGAGTTATTTAAAGAAAAAGCTGAATATCGTATCAAATTGGGATTAATTTTAGCAGAGCTTGTCAAAGTACATTCTATTAAAAATAATCCAGCACATGTTCGGAGCATAATAGAAAACGCGGCACAAAGTTATGAGAATCCTGAACAAGTTGTTAAATGGCACTACGCTTCCCCAGAGCGTCTACAAGAAGCTGAATCGTTAGCACTAGAAGAAAATATTGTCGATTGGGCGCTTGATCAAGTTAAATTAATCAATAAAACTATTACATTTGATGAGTTGATGGGGATATCTTAAGATGACACAAATATTTGATAGTATCCGTGATGTAGAGCCCAGAAACCTTGGGTTAATCCCTATGGTCATAGAGACTAGTGGTAGGGGGGAGCGTGCTTATGATATATATTCACGCTTATTGAAGGAAAGAGTCGTGTTTCTTGTTGGTCCCGTCACTGAAGCAAGTGCAAACCTAGTTGTTGCTCAATTTTTATTTTTAGAATCAGAGAATTCAGAAAAAGATATCTTTTTTTATATTAATTCACCAGGTGGCGTGGTTTCTTCCGGTTTGGCAGTTTATGATACGATGCAATATATTAAACCTGATGTTAGCACGCTGTGCATCGGTCAAGCTGCAAGCATGGGAGCGCTATTGTTGACTGCGGGTGCGAAAGGTAAACGTTATTGCTTGCCAAATTCAAGAGTTATGATTCATCAGCCACTGGGAGGCTTTCAAGGTCAAGCCTCGGACATTGAAATACATGCGCGCGAAATACTTTATCTAAAATCACGCTTGAATGAGATTATGGCTAAACATACAGAGCGATCAGTATCTGATATTGAAAAAGATACGGATCGTGATAATTTTATGAGTGCAACAGAATCTGTAAATTATGGTTTGGTGGATGCAGTTTTATCTCGCAGGAATGATGGTGATAGTGCAAATTAAGTAAATATTGATACGCAAATTTTTTAATCACGGGTATTTAACTCAATTAGTGTAGGAAAAAATATGCCAGACAAAGCTAGTAGTGAGAAACTTCTTTACTGTTCTTTTTGCGGCAAGAGTCAGCATGAGGTGAGGAAACTTATTGCTGGACCCTCGGTGTTTATTTGTGATGAATGCATTGATCTCTGCAATGACATAATTCGTGAAGAAATGCAAGGAGACGAGGCAACGAAGCTTGTTAAATCAAACTTACCTGTGCCGCGTGAAATCTGCCAAATATTAGATCAATATGTCATTGGACAAGAGTCTGCGAAGAAGATTCTTTCTGTGGCCGTTTATAATCATTACAAACGTCTAAGAAATATACCAAAGTCAGATAATGCTGAAGATATTGAGCTGTCAAAAAGTAATATCTTGTTGGTAGGTCCCACAGGTTCTGGTAAAACATTACTTGCGCAAACTTTGGCGCGACTCTTGGATGTGCCTTTTATTATGGCCGATGCCACTGCGTTAACGGAAGCGGGCTATGTTGGTGAAGATGTTGAGAATATTATTCAGAAATTACTTCAGAAATGTAATTACGATGCAGAAAAAGCGCAGAGAGGCATCGTTTATATTGATGAGATTGATAAAATTTCACGCAAATCGGACAACCCATCGATCACACGCGATGTTTCAGGCGAAGGAGTGCAGCAGGCGCTCTTAAAGCTGATTGAAGGAACTATTGCCATGGTTCCTCCGCAAGGTGGAAGAAAACATCCTAACCAAGAATTTATTCAAGTTGATACCACTAATATTCTGTTTATTTGTGGCGGCGCATTTGATGGACTCGATAAAGTAATTAGGACGCGTACCGAGAAAGGTGGGATTGGTTTCGGCGTTGAAGTAAGGAGTCGTACAGGAAAGGATGTAAATAAGGTATTGCAGCAAGTTGAACCAGAAGATCTGGTCAAATTTGGGCTAATACCTGAGTTCGTTGGACGCCTGCCAGTTGTCGCAACTTTAGAAGAGTTGAATGAAGCTGCATTAATTCAAATATTGACTGAACCAAAGAATGCACTTGTTAAGCAATATTGGAAAATGTTTGACATGGAAGGAGGTGTTGACCTTGAATTCCGGGAGCTAGCACTTAAAGCAATTGCAAAGAAAGCTTTGACCCGTAAAACGGGTGCCCGTGGCTTACGTTCTATTCTAGAAGAAATATTACTAGACATTATGTATGATCTTCCATCATTAGAGAATGTTACAAAAGTAGTTATTGATTACAATTCGACTAGTGATGACATTAAGCCAATTTTGATTTATTCGGACCAAGCTAAAGTTGCAAAACGTTCTAAATAATTGCTAAAAAACTTATTTAACAATTTCAGTAGAAATAAATGTGGTGTTATTTAAACTTGAATTTTTTCTTGTAGCGCATATATGTACTGTTAATTGTAAACTTTATTTGTGAGTTGATATGATTTCATTACTCGAAGACTCTGAGCAATTGGTATTGCCGCTATTACCATTGCGCGACGTAGTCGTTTTTCCTCATATGGTTATTCCATTATTTGTAGGAAGGCAAAAATCGATTAAAGCGCTTGAGCTCGCAATGGAAGCAAATAAAAATATTCTGCTTGTTGCTCAAAAAATAGCTTCTAAAGATGACCCCGTTCCTGAAGATTTATATGAAGTGTGTAGCATCGCTAGTTTATTGCAGATGCTGAAATTACCAGACGGAACAGTTAAGGTTCTAGTGGAAGGTAATCATCGAGCAAATATTTTAGAGTTTATTGATTCGGGGACTCATTTTTCTGGTAGGGCATCGCCAATATTGTTGTCTGACTCTACAGATGATTCCGAGGCCGAAGCAATGCGACGGGCTATTCTGGCTCAGTTTGATCAATATGTAAAACTAAATAAAAAAATCCCGCCAGAGATCATTACTTCTCTCAGTAGTATCGATGAGGCAGGGCGTTTGGCCGATACAATTGCAGCCTATTTGCCATTAAAACTCGAACAGAAACAAGAGATATTGGAAATTTTTGATGTAACTAAGCGCCTGGAACATTTACTAGGATTGCTGGAAACTGAGCTCGATATTTTACAAGTAGAGAAACGTATTCGCGGTAGAGTAAAGCGGCAAATGGAAAAGAGCCAACGGGATTACTATCTTAATGAGCAGGTAAAGGCTATTCAGAAGGAACTGGGTGAAGGTGAAGATGGGGCAGATATTGAAGAAATTGAGAAAAAAATAAAATCGGCTCAAATGCCTAAAGATGCTTTGGCAAAAGCTGAATCAGAATTAAAGAAACTTCGCTTAATGTCTCCAATGTCGGCAGAAGCCACTGTAGTTCGAAATTATATTGATGCGTTGGTTGCATTGCCATGGAAGAAAAAGAACAAAATTAATAGTGACTTAAAATCAGCGGAAGCTGTTCTTGAAAAAGATCATTATGGCCTTGAAAAAGTTAAAGAACGAATTGTCGAGTACTTGGCTGTACAACAGCGTGTGAGTAAAATGAAAGCACCGATTATTTGTTTGGTAGGTCCGCCTGGTGTGGGTAAAACATCTCTTGGGCAATCAATTGCTCATGCAACCAATAGAAAATTTGTGCGGATGTCACTGGGCGGTGTACGTGATGAGGCTGAGATTCGTGGGCATCGACGTACCTATATTGGGTCAATGCCGGGTAAGATTTTGCATAATATGAGCAAAGTAGGTATCAAGAATCCGTTATTTTTGCTTGATGAGATTGACAAGATGGGTATGGATTTTCGTGGGGATCCATCTTCAGCTTTGCTGGAGGTTCTTGATCCAGAACAAAATAGTACCTTCGTGGATCATTACATTGAGGTTGAATATGATTTGTCAGATGTCATGTTCGTAGCGACAGCAAATACACTAAATATTCCTCCGGCTCTGCTTGACCGTATGGAAGTAATTCAATTATCTGGATACACGGAAGAGGAAAAATTAAATATCGCTACGCAGTATTTATTAACTAAACAAATGCATAATCATGGTATTAAAGAGAGCGAATTAATGGTTTCTGATTCTGCATTGCGGGATATTGCGCGTTATTACACGAGAGAGGCCGGTGTGCGTGCAATGGAACGAGAAATTTCAAAAATTTGCCGAAAAGCTGTAAAAGCACTATTACTTAAGAAAACAAAAAATAAAATTTCTGTTACGTCACGTAATCTGGATAAATTCCTTGGGATTAGGCGTTATACCTATGGCGTTGCAGAAGAAAAAAATCAAGTTGGACAAGTAACTGGATTGGCTTGGACAGAAGTAGGGGGTGAGTTATTGACCATAGAAGCTGCGGTATTACCAGGAAAAGGGAAAACCATTACAACGGGTAAATTAGGAGAAGTGATGCAGGAATCTATTCAGGCAGCTCTTTCTGTAGTTCGGGTTCGATCTCATCTGTTAGCTATCCCTGAGGATTTTTACCAAAAAAATGATATTCACGTACACCTTCCAGAAGGCGCAACGCCCAAAGATGGACCTAGCGCAGGTATCGGCATTTGCGTTGCGATGATATCGGCTCTAACAAATATTGCGGTTCGGGCTGATATCGCCATGACTGGTGAAATTACTTTAAGAGGTGAAGTACTACCGATCGGCGGACTAAAAGAAAAATTGTTAGCAGCACATCGAGGTGGTATTAAGGCGGTGATTATTCCTGAAAAGAACGTGAAGGATTTAACCGAAATTCGCCCAAATATTAAAAATGATTTGACTATCTATCCTGTTAAATGGATAGATCAGGTAATTGATTTAGCACTGGAACATAAACCAGAACTACATTCTACTCCGATTGTACAGCCAGCTTTGCCATCGGGTAACGAAGAAAAATTAATAGAAACAGTCATTAAGCATTAAAATTAGAGTCTAAACTCGGCAAGAAGCGGAATATGATCTGATAGCCGGTGCCAGGGTTGACCGTGCAGGCGATTGCAATCGATAATATCGAGCCCTCGATAATAGATGCGATCCATTGACAATACAGGCATCCATGCTGGGAATGTGCGTGCGTAAGCTCCATGGGTGATTTTAAATACCTCTTTGACGCCGAGGTCGCGATGTAAATAGCGTTCGGCTTGTTCTCGCCAATCATTAAAGTCGCCTGCAATAATTAACGGTTCATTGGATGAAACATGCGTGATGATCCGTTTAACCAACGTCGAAAGTTGACGCTCTCTTTCGTGACCAAATAACCCGAAATGAATACAAATGATGTGAATTCTCTGATGAGTTTCAGGGATTTTAATTACGCCATGCAGCAGACTTCTACTCGCCGATCGCAGCATTGAAACATTAATATTATCCCATTCAATAATCGGATATTTACTTAATATTGCATTGCCATGATGCCCGGAATTATAAATGGCATTTTTACCATAAGCATAGTGGTGCCAAACTTGATCGGCAAGAAATTCAAACTGCTGGGTATTGTGCCAATTATCAAACCTCTGATTAGATATTCTGCGCTCACCATGTACTTCTTGTAAAAGAACGATATCAGCATCAATATGACGTAGAAAATTCTTTATT
Organism: uncultured Nitrosomonas sp.; assembly: GCF_902826915.1. GTDB lineage: Bacteria > Pseudomonadota > Gammaproteobacteria > Burkholderiales > Nitrosomonadaceae > Nitrosomonas. The sequence continues at coordinate 6,032 of NZ_CADEGP010000059.1, read as the reverse complement.
TCATGAAGAATAAAACGCAAATTCGTTGCACTGAATCCTTTGTGAATATTATAGGTTAAAACTTTTAGCGATGTGCTAGCCATATGACTCCTGAATTTTGGCGTTTTTTATGAGTCAAAGAAATTCGGCATCATCAATTAACTGAATCATCAATGACAATCGAATTACTCCAGCTATTATTCATAATTATAATCGCAAATGGCGCGCCGATATTGGCGCGAATGCTACTCAATAATCATTTGAATACCGCTGTTGATTTTGGCACCAAAATGGCGGGCGGTAACTCGATATTTGGAACCTCAAAAACTTGGCGAGGTGTTTTTGCTACATTACTCATCTCGCCCATTGCTGTTTTGACATTTGGTTACACTGCGGAAATAGGTATTCTGATTGCTATTGGTATAATTTCCGGGGATTTATTCTCCAGTTTTGTCAAACGTCGATTGGGAATGGCGCCAAGCAGCAAAGCGCCGTTACTGGATCAAATTCCGGAATCGCTTATTCCCGCGCTGATGATGATGCATATTTTTAACCTCTCTTTATTAAGTGTTTTATTTTTGGTTTTTGCGTTTACTGTCATTGACATGATTATTACGTATTTTCTCTATCACTGGCGGATACTCAGAAAGCCCTGTTGATTGTCAGCAGATTATTGTTATGGGTCGTACTAAAGAACAAATAGTTAATCTACCTAACTTGGTCAGCGTGATCCGGATATTATTGGCGCCGGTGATGTTTTATTATGCATTCAAACAGCAACCCTACTGGTTTTTTGGAGTATTGTTACTTGCGATATTTACTGATGTGCTTGATGGATTGCTTGCCAGAATATTAGATCAAGCAACCACATTAGGGTCTCGTCTTGATAGCTGGGGCGATTTTATTATCTATTCAACAATGGCGATATGCGCTTGGATATTATGGCCAGATATCATGCTGCGCGAGAAATTCTACTTTATCATCATTGTTCTTAGCTTTACCTTGCCTGTTCTAGTTGGTCTTATCAAATTTCATGCAATAATCAGTTACCATACTTGGAGTGTAAAGATCGCTGTAGCTATAACTGCCATCAGTTATATTTTGCTGTTCGCTGAAATATTAGACTGGCCTTTTAGAATAGCCACTTTGTTTTGCGTATATGCAGCCATAGAAGAAATTGCGATCACACTACTGATCCGCTGTCAGCGCGTGAATGTCAAAACAGTTTGGCAGGTATTAAAAAATAACAAGAACACGCATAACAGTATGTGATTCTTGCTTAGATCTTACGATTATATCCCCGCAATAGCTTGTTTTTGTAATGGTTCTTCTGGTTGTTATTAGCCCTGGTGGATGTATCTCTTATTAATGAAATAGATATCCAGAATAGGATTTGCGTGATCAGAGAAACTAGAAAATATTCTATTTTCTAAGTCTTTGTCCGATTTAAGTGCTTTCCCTAGTGCAATTATCAGTGTCAGCACAATAAAAAGAACTGCTACCTTTAGTAGCCATTGAATCATGTGTTTATTTTTCATTAAATTACAATTAAAAAAATAATATCATTCGACTCATCTTACAAAATTCTCTTTTTGTCTTTGTAAGCTATTGATCTTTTGGGGTGACTGATGGGACTCGAACCCACGACGACCGGAATCACAATCCGGGACTCTACCAGCTGAGCTACAGCCACCATAGAAACACGTGTTGCGGTTATTCTGCACAAACTAAACAGGCACTTCAAACCACGGTTGAAGAAATATTTATGGCGTGCCCGACAGGAATCGAACCTGTAACCCCCAGCTTAGAAGGCTGGTGCTCTATCCGATTGAGCTACGGGCACCAAGTCGGGTTTGCTCTAAATATCAGGGCTAAAATTGGTCGGGGTGGAGAGATTTGAACTCCCGACATCCTGGTCCCAAACCAGGCGCGCTACCAGGCTACGCTACACCCCGGAAAAGGCGACACTATACCTTTTTAGGCTGGAAACGTCAATTTATCGTCAGTGATAAAATGAATTGAATCAGCAAAAAATTAATCCTCGATTAAGCTGGTGCGCATACAATATCCTTTTTGCTTTTTGAGTGCTTTTCCATCATGACTGATGTTTCACTGCATGCCTTTGATCAGGCTATTCTGAACTGTCAGCAATGCCCGCGTTTGTCCGGTTTCTTGCAGACCGTGAAGGATCAGTATCCGGATTATCATGCACGCCCGGTGATTGCGTTTGGCGAGGCCGCGCCGAAGCTTTTAATCGTAGGCCTGGCACCCGGTATGCACGGTGCAAACCGTACTGGACGGCCGTTTACCGGAGATTATGCGGGAATTTTATTGTATCAGACCTTGCATCAATTTGGCTTTGCCACGCGAAATGACTCGATTTCAGCGGATGATGGATTGCAACTGGTGGATTGCCGCATTACCAATGCAGTGAAATGCCTGCCACCGGAAAACAAGCCGATCCCAAAGGAAATTAGGCAGTGTAACCAATATCTGTCGACTGAAATTAATCAGTTTGTGCAAGGTGGTGGTATTGCTGTGCTGGTGCTGGGTACGGTGGCGCATCAAGCCGTTTTGATGAGCTTGCAGTTAAAAGCAAAAAACTATCCGTTTGCGCACGGTGCGGTACACGCAGTGCCGTCATCATCGAACAATGGTTTGCGACTTTATGACAGCTATCATTGCAGCCGCTACAATACACAGACCAAGCGCTTGACCGCAGAAATGTTTGCGCAGGTGTTTGCACAAATCGTTGCTGATATCAAAAAATAACTCAATCAACTACCAGGAGAATTTATGCCTTATGTCAATATCCGTGTTGCTGGCACACTAACCCGCGAGCAAAAGCAGCAGATTGCCACCGAATTAACCGATACATTGGAACGTGTCGCGAATAAACCGAAATCCTACACTTACATCAGTTTTGACGAACTTCCTGACGAAAATTGGGCCGTGGCAGGAAAATTATTAGGTGGTGAGGATTAAACAGTTTGTCGAACAGCGGCTTTGACGCCAAGGAATTTTGTAGCAACCTACCGTTGCAGCCGGGTGTTTATCGCATGATCAACGCCGTGGGCGAGGTGATCTACGTCGGCAAGGCGGTCAGTTTAAGAAAGCGCGTCGCTTCCTATTTTCAGAAAAGCAATCTGGCACCTAGAACCCAGTTGATGGTTTCGCAAGTGACTGGAATAGAAACTACCGTGACGCGTTCGGAAGCTGAGGCGTTGTTGCTGGAAAACAATCTGATCAAAAGCCTGAAGCCGCGCTATAACATTCTGTTTCGTGATGATAAGTCCTATCCCTATGTGATCTTGAGTGGACATGAGTTTCCACGCTTAGGATTTTATCGCGGTGCATTGGATAAAGCGCATCAGTATTTTGGACCCTATCCAAACGCGGGCATTGTGCGCGAAAGCATTCAGTTGCTGCAAAAAATTTTTCGTTTACGTACTTGCGAAGATAGCGTTTTCAGTAATCGCACACGTCCGTGCTTGCTGTATCAGATCAAGCGTTGCAGTGGTCCGTGCGTCAGCCGGATCAGTCAACAAGAATATCAAACCGACGCCAAAAATGCCGAGCTGTTTTTGCAAGGCAAGCAAACTGAAGTGATGGAAGTGATCAGCGTCAAGATGCAACGTGCTTCCGAACAATTAGAATTTGAACAAGCAGCGGTATTGCGTGATCAGGCCCAAGCGTTGCGCCGGATTCGCGAAAAGCAGTTTGTCGATAGCGGCAAGGCGCTGGATGCTGATGTGGTGGCCTGTATGGTATCTCCGGATGGGTCGGGGAAAGCGTGCGTCAACCTGGCGATGATTCGAGGAGGGCGTCATTTAGGGGACAAAAGTTTTTTCCCGCAAAATGCGAATGATTACAATGCAGCGAACGTGGTTGAGGCATTCCTGGCGCAGCACTATCTGAATCGCAGTGTGCCACCATTGATTATTCTGGGTGAAAAAATCGAGCGTGAAGCGTTGCAGGCGTTATTAACTGAACAGTGCGGCCATAAAATTACCCTGCAACTCAATCCGATCGGTGAGAAACGTGCTTGGCTTGATATGGCAACTGAAAATGCTCTCTTGGCTTTGAAACAAATGATGAGCCGTCACGCCAGTCAGGAAAAGCGCTTGCTGGCCTTGCAGCAGGAATTGCAGATGCCCGGCTTGCAACGCATTGAGTGTTTTGACATTAGCCATACCTTGGGTGAAGCTACCGTGGCATCGTGCGTGGTGTACGATAATTTTGCCATGCGCAATAACGAATACCGCCGCTATAACATCGAAGGCATTACGCCTGGCGACGATTATGCCGCAATGCGGGAAGCGCTATCCCGGCGCTATCAAAAAGTGATTAGCGGCGAAGGCCAATTGCCGGATCTGATTCTGATCGATGGCGGTAAAGGGCAGGTGAGTGCAGCGCAGGAAGCTTTGCAGGAATTGGGCATCAATGATGCGAGTTTATTGGGCGTGGCTAAAGGCGAACAACGCAAGCCCGGGCTGGAACAATTGATTTCTCCCTTATTCGAAAAGCCGTTACAATTACCCAGTGAACACGCAGCATTGCACTTAATCCAACAAATCCGCGATGAAGCGCACCGTTTTGCGATTCAAGGACATCGTGGCCGGCGTGGCAAAACCAGAACCAGCTCCAGCCTGGAAAATATCGACGGTGTCGGTGCTAAACGCCGGCAGCGTTTGTTAGGGCGATTTGGCGGATTAAAAGGCGTATTGACGGCGAGCATTGAAGAATTACAGCAAACTGAAGGAATCAGCCGCAAATTGGCGGAAAAGATTTATCGAGAATTACATTAACTCCATTACAACTTACTTTTAAGTGCCATTTCATGCCTTATAACCTGCCTAATTTATTAACCTGGTTACGTATTCTGGCGATTCCGTTATTTGTGGGTATTTTTTATTTGCCCCACTCCTGGCTATCACCGTCTAACCAGAATCTCATTGCTACACTAATTTTTGCTGGTGCAGCTATTACCGACTGGTTGGATGGCTACCTGGCACGTGTGCTCAACCAAACTTCCGCATTCGGCGCGTTTTTGGATCCAGTGGCTGACAAACTAATGGTGTGTGCAGCATTGATTTTGCTGGTTTACTTGGGTCGATTGGATGCGCCCCTCGCGTTAGTGATTATCGGGCGGGAAATTACGGTTTCGGCGCTGCGCGAATGGATGGCACAGATTGGTCAATCCAAAAGTGTCGCGGTATCGTTTCTGGGTAAAATCAAGACTACATCACAAATGATCGCCATCCCACTGTTACTGTACCATGAAAATATCGGCGAACATTTCGACGCGCAACAAATTGGCACGTGGCTAATCTATATTGCCGCAGTATTAACACTGTGGTCGATGTTTTATTATTTAAAGGCCGCATTGCCGCAAGTGTTGAAGAGTGACAAAAGTTATTCCGATGAACATTAATTCGACCTGGGCGATCACGCATGAAAATATGGATTGATGCCGATGCCTGTCCGGTTGTTATCAAAGAAATTTTATTTAGAGCCGCTGCAAGAACGCGACGGCACTTAATACTGATTGCCAATCATCCCGTGTATATACCCCCCTCGCCGTTTATCCGCATGCAACAGGTGGAATCCGGGTTTGATGTGGCGGATAACGAAATCGTCAAACGCCTGGAAGGCGGGGATCTCGTGATTACCAGCGATATTCCGCTGGCCGCGGAAGTCATCAGAAAAGATGGTTTTGTGCTCAGTCCGCGAGGTGAGCTGTATACCAAGGAAAATATCGGCGCGCGTTTAAGCATGCGCGATTTCATGGAAGCCTTGCGTAACAGCGGCGTTGATACCGGTGGTCAGTCCTCCTTGAGTCAGAATGACCGTAAGTCGTTTGCCAATCAATTGGATAAATTGCTGGCGCAATGCTAGGAGTCTGTCGCTGATGATTGATACTGTGCAAGTTAGCGTGGCGATTTCTTGCTTTGTTGAAACAGTGCTCTTGTGTCAATTGTTAGTTTATTGGTATGTCGTGAGCTATAGTCAAATCTGGTGTATGAGAATCAAGCGACCTGCTGTTTTTGATC
>NZ_CADEGP010000058.1 GCF_902826915.1 uncultured Nitrosomonas sp. | reverse complement strand
GAGATTTCCACTTAAAATATGGGAAAAACTGTCCAATCAAGTGTGACCACCTCTTAATAATTGGGAGGAGTTGTGTTAGAACTAAAACTCGTGAGATTGATAAATTGAATTTACTTTCAAAGTCTTCAAAGGATTTGATTAATAATGAATCAAATCAATGTGTTTCGTGTGGCTTGTGTTTGCCGCATTGTCCTACTTATCGCTTGCTGAAATCCGAGGCTGACTCTCCGCGTGGACGTATTAATTTGATGAGTGGGTTTGTTAATGGACGAATTCCATTGAATGCACGATTCATTCAACATATGGATCGTTGCTTGACTTGTCGGGCTTGTGAAGTTGCTTGTCCTAATAATGTGGCTTATGGAAATTTGATTGATAGCATGCGTGCATTGATTGCTGATCAACCAAAATCTGTTGAATTGCCTCAAAAGCCTCTTGTGTTAAGCTTGCTAAAAAAACAATTGCTTACTCAGCCGGCACGACTGGATCGTTTGCGTGGCTTGTTTCATTTTGTACAAAAGAAAGGTTGGTTGCGCTGGATAAAGAAATCAAGTTATTTGGGTAATAATAAACTTTTGCGGTTTGTTGCACAGCTTCCATTGATTAAATTTCCGCAGGCGAGATTGACTGGCGAGAAACATGGTAAGAATAATTTCTGGAAAGAAACTTACCCAGCAATAAGCAAAAAGCGTGGCGAGATTGGGTTGTTTTTAGGTTGCGTGGCGCGTTTAACCGATGTGGCGACGTTAAATTCATGTATTTATGTATTGAATCATTTGGGATATACGGTGCATGTCCCAGTAGATCAGGTTTGTTGTGGTGCTATATACCAACATGACGGGGCGATAAAGGATGCTGCTGCGTTGTCGCGGCAGAATAAATCTGCTTTTGCGAGATACGATATCGATACGATTATCAGTACGGCAACAGGTTGTGGCGTGCAATTACTTGAATCCAGAGTGGGTAATGATCGTATTCGAATTGTAGATATTAACCAATTTTTGATTGCAAATGGAGGATGGGAGGATGTGAGTCTAGCAGTACTGCCAGAAAAAATTTTGGTGCATGAGCCGTGCAGTCAGCGTAATGTATTGCGGGAACAAACGTATCCTTATCAATTGATCGAGCTTATTCCAGGTGTGCAAGCAGTATCATTGGCAGGTAATGATCAATGTTGTGGCGCTGCAGGAACTTATTTCTTAGTCCAGCCAGATTTTGCCAATATGCTGTTGAATGACAAGATATTGGCGCTTAAAGTAAGTGGAGCCAGATTTCTAGTTACTTCAAATATTGGTTGCGCGATGCATTTTTCAAATAGAATGTATGAGGAAGGCGTGCGGATAGAAGTTCTGCATCCGGTGGCATTGCTGGCAAGGCAAATGGGGTTAAAATTATAATGAAAACAGATTGCTAATATGTGAATTAATTAAAATTACAATTTATCTGGGAATCTTGGTGTGACTTTTATGATTCTTATTCTTAATTGAGATATGAAATAATGATGAATATAGATAAGTTTATTATTGGGTTTGATAGTGCTTTGCGTACTTTGCTAACTTCGGCGCAGACTGTGCGCCCTGTTCCGGGTGGAGAGTTGCCAGAGGCAGCTCTGACTGATGTAGAGAAGCGATTGTCTTGTGCGTTGATGCGAGTGAATCATGTAGGTGAAGTATGTGCGCAAGCTCTTTATCAGGGGCAAGGATTAACAGCGCGTAATGAAGCGGTGCAACAAACACTATTACAAGCTGCTCGTGAAGAAACAGAGCATTTGGCATGGACAGAACGTCGCATTGCTGAGCTGGGAGGCCGTAAAAGCATACTTAATCCACTTTGGTATGGCGGATCTTTCGCGATAGGGATGTTCGCGGGAATGCTGGGGGACAAATGGAATCTTGGTTTCCTTGCTGAGACAGAGCAACAGGTGGGGGAGCACTTATCCAACCATTTGCAGCGGTTACCTGATAATGACGGAAGAAGTCGCGCTATAGTGAAGCAAATGGAGATTGATGAAGCCAGTCATGCAACGATGGCGTTGTCGCATGGCGGTGTAGAGTTGCCTCTGCCGGTGAAAGTTACTATGAAACTAGGGTCAAAAGTAATGACTCAAACGGCATACTGGATTTAAGTACTAAGATTTTTTAGTGATTTTATATGATAAGTAAAAAATTAAAATGATAACGTATTGATAATATATAGTTATCTATATGAAAAATGTTAATTTAACACATCATTTCTTAATTGCGATGCCTGCAATGGCGGATTCAATATTTTCTAAAACACTGACATATGTTTGTGAGCATAACGAGCAAGGGGCATTGGGGATTGTCATTAATCGCCCTACTGATATGACATTGATCAATCTTTTTAAGCAGTTGAGCATTTCATCAACGGACCCTCTTGCTGAGTCGACCTCGGTGTTATTTGGCGGGCCTGTACAATTGGATTGTGGATTTGTTTTGCACCGTCCAGCAGGGAGCTGGCAATCAACATTGAGCGTGAATCAAGAGATTGGTTTAACCACATCGATGGATATCTTAAAAGCTATTGCCAATGCTGAAGGGCCTGATCAATCTCTAGTTGCGATGGGGTATGCTGGATGGGCGGCGGGTCAGATTGAGCATGAGTTGGCTCAGAATGCGTGGTTGACTGTGCCGGCTTCAACAGACGTAATATTTGAGCTCCCTTCTGAAGAAAGACTACCGGCTGCAATGCAGTTACTGGGAATTAACAATTATGCAAACCTGTCCAATGAAGTCGGGCATGCTTAAGCATTACAGCCAATGATAGGACATTTATCGAAAAACCAGCAGATAAGCCATCCAATAGGGCAATTTTCTGATGGATATGTTTTGGCTTTTGATTTTGGAAAAAAGCGCATAGGAGTGGCCATTGGCAATACGGCGCTAAGTATAGCGCATCCCCTTATTACAATTGACAGCGAAGTGACAGATAAGCGCTTTGTAATGATTGCTCAATTAATCGAAGCTTGGCAACCGATATTATTTGTAGTGGGTTTGCCATTACATAGTGATGGAACCGCGCATGAATTGACTCAATTAAGTCAACGTTTTGCACGGCGCCTGGCAGGACGTTTTAACATCCGGGTAGTCATGCAAGATGAGCGCTATACGAGTCAAACAGCCAGTGCTGCTTTACGTGATGCTGGTGTTGCTGGAAGGGAACAAAAATTAGTATTAGATCAAATAGCCGCACAACAAATACTTCAATCATTTTTTGATGAACAGCATGCAATTACCGGACGCAGAGAAAGTCTTTAATAACCTTGCAAGAAAAATACAAACCGATGGCAATAGGGATTATGCGCTGGTTGGTATTCGCACAGGCGGAGTGTGGTTGGCAGAACGTCTGCACCAAGATTTGGCAAGCACAAAGCCGCTCGGTATATTAAACGTGTCCTTCTATCGAGATGATTTCGATAAGATTGGCTTGCATGCACAAATTAAGCCGTCAGAAATCCCTTTTGAAGTAGAGGGGGCGCATATTCTGCTGGTCGATGATGTGCTGAACACTGGGCGTACCGTTCGTGCAGCGATCAACGAGTTGTTTGATTACGGTCGGCCGGCATCAGTTAGCCTGGCAACTTTGGTCGATCGTGGTGGCCGGGAATTGCCGATCGCGGCCCAGTATATTGGCGTGGAACTTGATCTACCTGCAGAAAAAATGTTGGAATTGAAGCAGGAAGAAAATGGCAAGTTAAGCCTACATTTATATGATAAGAATTCTCCAGAATGATCAATAGAAATCCGCAATTGGATGGAAATGGTGCACTGCAGCACTTATTGACGACGGAAGGTTTGCCAGTTTCTATACTGTTGCATATTCTGGATACGGCAGAATCTTTTGTGGGAGTTACTGAACGTGATGTCAAGAAAATACCATTGTTACGTGGTAAGTCGATATTCAATCTTTTCTTCGAGTCAAGTACGCGCACACGAACAACATTTGAAATTGCTGCCAAACGTTTGTCAGCTGATGTCATCAATTTAAATATTGCGGTTTCTGCACAATCTAAAGGCGAAACATTGTTGGATACCGTGGACAATCTTTCTGCGATGAATGCAGATATGTTTGTTGTGCGACATGCGCAAAGTGGTGCTGCTCATCTGATTGCAAAACATGTTCGCTCAGATATTCATGTGATCAATGCTGGGGATGGGAGCCATGCGCATCCGACGCAAGCTTTGCTAGATATGTTTACGATTCGGCGATACAAGCATGATTTTCGTAACTTACGTGTTGCCATTGTCGGTGACATTTTGCATTCGCGAGTAGCGCGTTCCCAGATTCATGCATTAACGACATTGGGTGTTCCAGAAGTGCGTGTCATTGCGCCGAAAACTTTGCTACCCAAGATGGTGGAACGCCTTGGCGTGCATGTTTATCACGATATGGCAAAAGGATTGAAAGATGTTGATGTATTGATGATGCTGCGTTTGCAGAATGAGCGGATGAAAGGTGCAAATTTGCCTAGTGCAGAGGAATACTTTAAATATTATGGGCTGACTGCGGAGAAGCTGTCACTTGCTCGGCGCGATGCGATAGTGATGCATCCTGGCCCGATGAATCGTGGTGTGGAGATTGACTCAGCAGTTGCAGATGGTAAACAATCGGTGATTTTGCCTCAAGTGACATTTGGTATCGCAGTGCGCATGGCTGTGATGTCAATTTTGACAGGCAATCAGGTTTAAGGATTGTTGGTATGAGAATTCATATAAAGAATGGACGTTTTATTGATCCACGAAACGATATTGATTCTATTCAAGATATTTTTATTGCTAAAGGCAAAGTTGTCGGGATAGGTGAAGTTCCTGTTGAATTCCAAGCTAGCCGTATAATTGATGCTCAATCGTTAATTGTATGCCCGGGTCTGGTCGATTTATCTGTGCGCTTGCGTGAACCAGGGTTGGAATATAAGGCAACCCTTGAGTCCGAATTGAATGCGGCCGTTGCAGGTGGTGTGACGAGCATAGCTTGTCCGCCGGATACGGATCCGCCGTTGGATGAGCCAGGCTTGGTAGAAATGTTGAAGCATCGCGCCAAGAATCTGAATCAAGCCCATGTATATCCCATTGGTGCGCTTACTCAAGGATTGAAAGGTGAGCGATTGACCGAAATGGCGGAACTAAACGACGCTGGATGTGTGGTTTTTGGTCAGCCGGATGGCTTGTTGCCAAACCTTCGGGTGTTAATTCAGGCTATGCGGTATGCATCTACATTTGATTTTAGCGTGTGGTTACGCCCTCAAGAAATCAGCTTGACTGGTGATGGCGTGGCGCATGATGGTGAAGTTGCAACCCGATTAGGGTTACTTACAATCCCTGTTTGTGCAGAAACAATTGCTATTTCCAACATTATATTATTGACCAAGGAAACAGGAGTTAAGGTGCATCTGTGCCGAATTTCCAGTGCTGAAGGGCTGACGATGATTCGTGCTGCCAAGCAACAGGGTTTGCCGATAACATGTGATGTGACAATTAATCACTTGCATCTGTCAGATATGGATATTGGTTTCTTTGATTCCAACTGCCATTTAATGCCACCATTGCGTGGTTTCGAGGATCGGGATGCGTTGCGACAGGGTCTGTTGAATGGTACGATTGACGCCATTTGTTCCGATCACGCACCAGTAGATGAAGATGCCAAACTGTTGCCATTCGGTCAATCTGATATCGGGGCAACAGGCGTAGAACTACTGCTGCCCTTAACATTAAAATGGGGAACAGAAATGCACCTATCTTTGCCAAAAATGTTAGCAAAGATTACTTCGGAGCCAGCGAGAATTCTAGGCATTGATGCAGGGCATTTGTCCGTCGGAAGTGCAGCGGATATTTGTATTTTTGATCCAGATCACTATTGGAAAGTGACTTCCTCGGCCATTTTGAGTCAAGGCAAAAATACACCTTTTATGGGTATGGAATTACCGGGTGGAATTAAATATACTCTGGTGAATGGTCACATTGTTTATGAACATTGAATACGACCATGCTTTTTTGATTTAGTAACAATAATACGAAGAAATATTTTTCAATTATTTGGAGAGACATGTCGAACCCATTGCTAGATTTTTCGAGGCTTCCTCGTTTTGCAGAAATAACGAATGAACATATTGCGCCAGCCATTGAAACACTATTGCAAGAGAATCATGCAGTGATTGAAAGAGTGCGGGCGGATGTTCAAGCGCCTACTTGGCAGAATTTTGTGCAGCCAATGGTGGATGCAAATGAGCGCTTGTCACGCGCCTGGGGTCAAGTGTCGCATTTAAATGCGGTGATGAATACTGCACAGTTACGGGAAATCTACAATGCCAATTTGCCTCTGATCACTCAGTTTTATGCTGAGTTATCTCAGGACGTATCGCTGTTTGAAAGATTTAAACAATTGCGCGTAAGTTCGGAGTTCAGCCATTTGACTCCGGCGCGGAAGAAGATCATTGAGAATGAATTGAGAGATTTTCGTTTAGGTGGCGCGGAATTGCCGTCTGAGAAGAAACCGCGATTCTTGCAGATTCAGAAAGAATTATCAAAGCTATCATCAGCATTCAATGACAATTTGCTGGATGCAACGAATGCATTTGAATTATTGATTGAGGATGCTAAAACCGTGACGGGTATCCCAGCTGATGTGCTTCAAGCGGCTAAGGAATTGGCCGCGGCAGACTCAAAAGCAGGCTGGAAATTTACCTTACATATGCCTTCGTACCTTCCTGTGCTGCAATATGCAGACGATCGCAATTTGCGTGAGAAGATGTATCGTGGTCATGCCACGCGAGCCAGTGAATTTGATAGCCAAGCTGGATCGGATAAAGATAATATGCTCCTTATTAACAAGATATTGAGGCTCCGCCGAGAAGAAGCACAAATGCTGGGCTATGAAAATTATGCTGAAGTTTCTTTGGCGACAAAAATGGCAACCTCTCCACAGCAGGTTCTCGATTTTCTTAGGGAGCTGGCGACTAAGGCAAGGTTGTATGCCGAGAGAGATTTGCAAGCGCTTAAGCAATTTGCAGCCGAGAAATTAAATTTGCCAAAACTTGAGGCTTGGGATGTGGCTTATGTTAGTGAAAAATTGCGCGAGGAACGTTATACTTTTTCAGATCAGGAAGTTAAACAGTATTTTCCGGAGGATAAAGTACTTGCTGGTATGTTTATGCTGGTGGAAAAGTTGTATGGCATCCAGATTCTTCCTGTATTGGCATCGCGCGAAGTTCAATGCTGGCATCCCGATGTTAAGTTTTTTGATATCCTGGATGCCTCTGGACAACTGATCGGTCGATTCTATTTGGATTTGTATGCACGAACTACCAAGCAAGGCGGTGCTTGGATGGACGAAGCTGTTACGCGGCGGCGAATCGATGATCAGCAAACCGGAAAATACAAGATACAAGTACCAGTTGCGTACCTTTCATGCAATTTCTCGCCGCCTGTGACAATTAACGAACAGTTGCGTCCTGCATTATTTACACACAATGAAGTAATTGTCTTATTCCATGAATTTGGCCATGGGTTACATCATTTGCTGACAAAGGTTGAGGATTTAGGCGTGTCTGGCATTCATGGTGTCGAATGGGATGCGGTAGAATTGCCGAGCCAGTTTATGGAGAATTTTTGTTGGGAGTGGGATGTGGTGAGCGGAATGACGCACCACATTGATACTGGAGAATCCATACCTAGAGTTTTGTTTGATAAAATGTTGAAAGCAAAAAATTTCCAAAGTGGGTTGCAAATGTTGCGGCAGATTGAGTTTGCTTTATTTGATATGCATGCACATTTTGATTATAAACCGGATGGTGACAAGACTGTACTACAGTTAATTGATGAGATTCGGAGTGAGGTGGCAGTGATCATTCCGCCTGATTTTAACCGTTTCCCAAATAGCTTTGCGCATATTTTTGCGGGGGGGTATGCTGCTGGTTATTACAGTTATAAATGGGCAGAAGTTCTTTCGGCGGATGCTTATAGTGTTTTTGAAGAGATTGCATCGACTGGGGTAGTTAATGCAGTGACGGGATCGCACTTTCTTGAAGAGATTCTTGCAGTGGGAGGCAGTCGTTCGGCATTGGAGTCATTTGTAGCTTTCCGGGGGCGCGAGCCAGAATTGGATGCGTTGTTGCGCCATAATGGAATGGGAGTGGTTTAATATAAAATTGATAATATATAGTGCTTGTCCATTTTTTGTTAAATACCCTGACTAATCTGTCGTATAACAGAGGCTTGAGATCTGATTTAATAAGGTTTCTTTTTTAATGTTTATAGAAGTAGCATTGGTTTATCGCTAGTTTGAACAAACGTATCATTTTGGATCAGTTCGTATTGAACCGATTCTATAAATATGGCAAGATCCATAAAATTTTTTACTAAAATAAGAGTATGATTAATATGATCCATTCCAAAATTGTTGCTATTTTATTGGCTGGTGTATTTTTAACTGGCTGCGCCTCTACGAAACTTAATAACGAGAACGGTCCTTACGATCCTCTAGAACCAATGAATCGTGCTGTTTTTAGTTTTAATGAGATGGTCGATGACAATGTTTTCGAACCAGTTGCTAGAGGTTACAAGAAGCTTATGCCTGATCCCCTCGAACTGGTGGTTGGGAACTTTTTTTCAAACCTTAACGATGTGGTGGTGATAACAAACTCTATTCTTCAGTTAAATTATGAGAGTGCACTTGCCACTGGTGCTCGACTCCTTATCAACACCACTTTTGGTATTTTTGGCTTGATCGATATTGCAAGCGATATAAGTGCAGCTAGTGACGTTAATCTCAGCAAGAGAAATGAAGATTTTGGTCAAACTTTGGGGCATTATGGAATCGGCAGTGGACCTTATGTGGTTCTACCATTGTTGGGGCCGAGCTCCGTGCGTGATACTTTTGGCATTGCCGTTGATAGTTTCTTTATGGATCCTGTTACACAAGGAGTGACAGGGGTTTTTCTACATGATGTGGACTATATTAATTCAACTGCTGTACGTATTCCAATAGCAGCAGCGAGAGCTGTAGATACACGTGCACAGCTGCTGGATGTTGAGAAAACTCTGGAAGAAGCTGCACTGGATAAATATGAATTCATGCGTGATGCATATTTACAAAGACGCACTAGCTTAGTAAATAATAGCAGTGAAGAAAAATAGTAATAAACGTTAAGCAGATGTATTTTTTAAATTTCGGGATTGAAAAAGTAGCATCACCACTTCAAATTGATATGAATTTGAATAATAAATTAGTTTATTGATCATTAGTAGACATACCAAAAAAGCGCATTGAGAAGGAAATATTTCCAGATCCAATGTGCTTTTTTTAATCCTAAATAAAATAGGGGAAGGAAACGTTAACAATGTGATCGCGGTTTGGTCTTGTTATGACGCACTCACTGAAATAACACACAGAATAAGAAGAGATACTTGATGTGAAGCTGTTTCAAATAGCTGATTTGCCCAAAGTGTGGAGTGTTTCAAGCGTGCTTTGAAATAATGGAGAAATGAATTGATAGAAAATTCAGTGGTAATTGTGGGAAGTGGTTTGGCGGGTTATGCCGTGGCACGTGAAATACGCAAGCTGAATACAGAGCTGCCCATGGTGATGTTATCAGCTGATCATGGTGGCTTTTATTCCAAACCTATGCTATCGAATGCACTATCATCAGGTAAGGATCCTGAGTCCATTTTGAATGGAGACGCTGTTAAAATGGCATCGCAATTGAAGATGTCTATTCGTCCTTTTTGCCGAGTAACTTTGATAGATCAAGAGAGACATGAGTTAACTTTGACTGATGGCGAACGGCTGGTGTACGGGCAGTTGGTTCTAGCGCTGGGTGCTGACCAAGTGCGTTTGCCGTTATCAGGGAATGGTATAGCGGAGATATTAACTGTTAATGATCTTGATGATTATAAAAAGTTTAGGGACGTGCTAACTGGCCGAGCGAGAGTTTGTATTATAGGAGCTGGTTTAATTGGTTGTGAATTTGCGAATGATTTGGTAACGAATGGCTACCGAGTCGATGTGATTGATATGAGCGCGCAACCTCTTGGCCGTCTCTTGCCGCGAGAGGGGGGAGCATTTATGCAGAAGAGATTGGAAGCTGCTGGCGTATTTTTTCACTTAAATACAACGACCCGGTTGGTAGATCAAACACAGCAGGGGAAGTTTCGTCTAGCGTTAGATAATGGCGAATTAATCGAATCTGATATTGTATTGTCAGCGATTGGATTAAAACCGCGAACGCAACTTGCTGCCGTAGCAGGAATTCAAGTTAATCGTGGTATCGTTGTGAACCGCCTGCTGCGAACTCATTGTGCCGATATTTATGCATTGGGTGATTGTGCTGAAGTAGAAGGAAAAGTACTGCCATTTGTAATGCCGATTACGCATGCAGCGCGAGCTTTAGCTGCAACACTTACTGGTAATCCTACTCAGATTCATTATCCGGCAATGCCAGTAATTGTAAAAACTCCATCCTGTCCAACAGTAGTGTCTCCGCCAGATTTTAGTGTTAAAGGTGAATGGAATGTTGAAACTGTGGAAGATGGTGTTAAGGCACTTTATCAAGATGACGCAGGAGATATATTGGGGTATGCATTATTGGGCGCGGCAATCAAGGAAAAAAATAACCTAACCACTCAATTGCCTGCGGTGCTGAAGTGATAATAAGCAGCGTTTTTAACTTGCAATTTTCCGTGGCTTGCCACGGGGATAGGCGCAGGGTGCGCAGAACAAATTTATTGAATGAAAAAATCGACAATAAGATTGGAAAGAAACAATGATGCTATACGTGATAAATGCAGAAGATGTACCAAATAGCTTAGAAAAAAGAATATCAGTTCGATCAGAGCATTTAAGAAGAATTAGGGCATTGCAAGAAGCAGGTCGGCTAATTTTAGCGGGACCTTATCCTGCAATTGATAATCAAGATCCAGGTCCGCTTGGTTTTTCGGGCAGTCTGATAGTGGCAGAATTTAAATCTCTGGAAACAGCTCAGGCTTGGGCTAATGAGGACCCCTATGTTAGTGCAGGTGTTTACCAAAGAGTAACAGTTAAACCGTTTAAAAAGGTTTTGCCTGAATAAGAACCTAGTATATATTTTTCTCTATAATATCAAGTGATTTCACTAGAAATAGTGGCATATAGAGTTCACGTCTTACAAGTAAAGGCGTATACTTTAGACTGATGCTATATTCTGGTGAATATAAATTTTATCCCAATCAAAAAAAGGAAATTCCATGCGTTTGAAGAAATTTTCACAAGTAATGATAATTAGTTTTTGGAGCTTGATTGCATTGTCTGTGCAGGCTCAGTCATCAGGAGTTGTGGCTAAAGTAAATGGTGTTGCAATTCCGCAATCTCGCTTGGAATTGATGGTGAAAGCTAATGTGGCACAGGGACAGCCGGATGGACCGGAGATGAGAAAAGCTTTACGTGAGAATCTGATTGCAGAAGAGATTCTTGCTCAAGAAGCAGTTAAAAAGCGCCTTGATCAGGATTCAGAAGTTATCGCGCAACTTGAAATAGCACGCCAAGCAGTTTTGGTTAGAGCATTTCAGGCCGATTATATAAAAAACAATCAGGTTAGTGATGATACTTTACGTAAGGAATATGATGTTCTAAAAGTGCAGATGGGTGATAAAGAATACAAAGCCCGTCATATTCTTGTAGAAAACGAAAGTGAAGCACGGGATATCGTTGCTAGTCTCAAAAAAGGGGGTAATTTTGCCAAAATTGCTGAAGAAAAATCTATCGATGATGGGAGTAAGGAAAATGGCGGAGAATTAAATTGGAGTCCGCCTGCTGCTTATGTTCGGCCATTTTCTGAGGCACTCGTGAAACTATCGAAAGGTGGTTTGACGGAACAGCCAGTGCAGACCTCATTCGGTTGGCATGTAATTCAATTGATGGATATACGGCCGATGGAAGTTCCTCCATTTGAAGAAGTAAAACAAAGTATACAACAGCGGGTATTGCAACGTGAATTTGCTACAGTAGTGCAAGATCTACGCGGTAAAGCAAAAGTAGAATAATTTCTTTCCGATGTCGGGTGGATTGGGAAAAAATGACTAAAGAAATTTCCTATCTACCCGCGCAGCGAGTCCGCAAAGTAGCTCATAACTGGAAGTCTCAGCGTAGGTGGCTATTTCTTCGACAGGCATACCCTTACCCCAAAGAACAACTGGGTCTCCTAGTTTAGTGTTTTCAATTCCAGTAAGATCTATAGCCAACATATCCATGGATACTCGACCTAGTAATCGACCACGTTGATTATTAATCAATACGGGCGTTCCAGTGGGGGCGTGACGTGGATAGCCATCCGCATAACCACACGCAACAATGCCAATGCGCATTCGATAATCAGCTTTGAAAAGTCCATGATAACCGACTTTATCACCAGCCTCCAAATCATGTATCGCAATAATTTTGCTTGATAGTGTCATGACTGGCAGAAGATTAAGATCTGCTGCAGTTTTATCTGAAAAAGGTGAAGCACCGTATAACATAATTCCAGGGCGCACCCAATCACTATGGGTTTCAGGATAATTGACGATAGCTGCTGAGTTTGCAAGGGAGCATGGATAATTATATTTCTCGGTGATATTTTCAAAACATTGAAGCTGACGAAAAACACTTGCTTTTTCATGGGGATCATCAGCACTGGCAAAGTGCGTCATGAGTGTAATATTTTTTACCTGTTGATTATTTGTTAATTTTTGAATAACTTGTGGCAATTGTTTGGGGGATAATCCCAAGCGATTCATGCCAGTATTAATTTTTATGAATATGTCTATTTTACGACTTTGGGAATCAGTTAGCATGGATCCTTGCTCAGGATGATGAATGACGGTGCTCAATTGGTATTGTTCAATTAAAGCTATTTCCAGTGTAGAAAAGAAACCTTCTAAAAGTAAAATGGGTTGCTGATAGCCTGCAGTACGTAGAGTTATCGCGGCATCTAATTCTAGTAGTGCAAATCCATCGACATTTTTAAGTGCATTTGCAGTCTGAAGTAATCCATGTCCATAAGCATCCGCTTTGAGAACTGCCAAAATGCGTGTATGGGGTACGTATTGACGGACTATGCTCAGATTATGTACTAATGCAGAATGATCAATGATTGCTTGAATAGGGCGTGACATTAAATTTTATGATAAAAATAAATAGTATCGACGAGATTCTTGTCCAGTGCGCAAAATATATTTTCAAGTGTTGATGCTTCGGTAATTTGCATAATATGCTAATCTCATGAGCTTAGTTGAAATTGCCGATAAAGAACAAATTAAGATTTTTTTAAGTAAGTAGTCTTAGAAAATAATTTAACCAATAACACTATTGGTAAAGAACCAAGATAACAGGGAATAAGTTTGAAACGCGGGTTTTATACAATTATGGCAGCGCAATTCTTTTCTTCACTTGCAGATAATGCGCTGCTCGTTGTAGCAATTGCTTTGCTAATTGATTTACATGCTCCTGCTTATTTAACACCCATGTTGAAGTTTGTTTTTGTGCTGTTCTACGTCATTCTTGCTCCATTTGTTGGTGCATTTGCTGATTCTATGCCAAAAGGGCGGGTCATGTTTATTAGCAACACCATCAAAATTACCGGTTGCGGATTGTTATTTGTTGCTATGCATCAATATTTTGCGTTAGCCGCTTACGCGGTTGTAGGATTAGGTGCCGCTGCTTATTCACCTGCTAAATATGGCATATTGACAGAATTATTGCCACCTGAAAAATTGGTAATTGCAAACGGATGGATTGAAGGACTAACGGTAGCATCTATTGTATTAGGAACTGTTTTAGGTGGCATGCTAATTACTCCTTCGGTTGCAAATGCTTTGTTGGAATTTGATTTTCCCTTTATAGAGACGGGAATAGACAATGCGCTGGAAAGTGGGATTTTTCTAATAGCTATCATTTATACTATCGCGGCACTATTTAATTTGTATATTCCTAATACGGGAGTCGATCATCGTATTCCTAAGAGAAATATTTTTTTTCTGGTTCATGAATTTAGTCACTGCGTTAAATTGTTGTGGTCGGATAAACTCGGGCAAATATCTCTGGCGGTGACCACTTTGTTCTGGGGGGCAGGTGCCACACTTCAGTTTATTGTACTGAAATGGGCCGAAGTGGCAATGGATTACCCGCTCAACCAATCGGCACAACTGCAAGGTGTAGTGGCTTTAGGTGTCGCTGCAGGTGCTATCATGGCAGCTCGTTGGATTTCTTTACGGCAATCGGTAACAGTTATTCCATTGGGTATTGCAATGGGCATTGTTGTCATGGCTATGATTTTAGTAACGGACTTGTGGATAGCTATTATTTTGTTAATATTAATTGGCGGACTAGCGGGGTTTTTTGTGGTGCCGATGAATGCTCTGTTACAGCATCGTGGGCATATTTTGATGGGTGCCGGACACTCCATTGCAGTGCAGAATTTTAATGAGAACTTGAGTATTTTAGTAATGTTATCGTTTTATGCTTTATTAATTTTATTTGAAGTGCATATCTATATCATTATTGCTGTTTTTGGATTATTTGTTTCTGTCATGATGACGTTGGTTAGAAAATGGCACCTGCTAAATCAAAGTAAGGAAGATTCGCTGCATCTGATTGGTACAAGAAAAGTACGCTAGTTTATTGCATCAATTAGTCAGTTGATTGGGAAGTATCATCAACTGAGAGGGGACTCTGAATCAATGATTTCATGACTGATTGGGCGAAGCATAAATCTTTCCAGGCTTTAGCCTTTTCCGGAAGAGCGCGCAATAAATAGGCAGGATGATAGGTAACAATTAATGGTATACCTGAATAATCATGTAGTTTTCCACGTAAACTGGAAATGCTGTTGTCACACTTAAGAAGATTTTGTGCGGCAACTTTACCTAATACAATAATAATTTTGGGCTTGATCAATGCGATTTGCCTAGTCAGGAACGGTTCGCACTGTCTAGCTTCATGTGTACTAGGGTTTCTATTATTGGGGGGACGGCATTTGACGATATTGGTAATATAAACCAGATGCCTTCGGTTTAACTGAATTGCTGATAACATTTGGTCAAGCAATTTTCCAGCTTGCCCTACAAAAGGTTCACCTGTTTCATCTTCTCTTGCGCCAGGCCCTTCGCCAACAAATAACCAGCTTGCATTCTTATCACCGGTACCAAATACAGTATGCGTGCGAGTCTTACTCAAAGGGCAGGCGGTGCAATGTGACACTGTCAGTTGCAATTGATCCAAATTCATTTGGTTAATTTCGTTGGATTGCACTGGCTCTTTTTTGAGCGTGAACGAAGATGTAATATCTCCACTTTTAGGAGATCTCAGATGAAATGATTGGTTAAGATGTGAGGTGCCTGATCTAAAATACCATGCTGGCAATAGATTTAATTCTTTAAGTATTTGTCTGCGTCGATTATTCATAACTTTAGTTGCATAACAAGCGCATCTTCGCGGCCACACATGGCGGGGTAGTAACCTTTTCGTGTGGCAATTTGATGAAAACCCATTAGTTTGTAGAGCTGTGCCGCGCCATGATTGGATTCGCGCACATCGAGAAATATAGATTTTACTGCTTGCTCTTTGGCGTACTCAATAAAATGTTGAAGTAATTTCTTGCCTAAGCCTTTCTTTTGCCAATCTGCAGCAATGCCCAGTGTAAGTACATGGGCTTCTTCGGGGCTCCTCATCATGATTCCATACCCCATAAGTGTATCGTCTTGCTCGAGCACCTGGCATACATAACCTGCTTTAATGGAATCGGAAAAGTTGCCTGGTGACCATGGAAAAAGAAAAATTTCACGCTCGATAAGAATAATGCGATCTATATCCGAAAGATGCATTGTTCTGATGTTAGCAGCCGCAGTAATTTCATAATTGTCGTTCATTTTCTTTCATAGCCACCTTGTTTCGTAAGTATATTGGTGTTGCATTAACTGGATCGGTGCCAGGGTGGAGTAGCGCGAGCTGGGCGATTTCTTTAGCGTGCGGATGAAGATCATAGTGAATTTGTTGAAGATTCTTACGATAACGTGACGATAATTCTTCGTGATAAACATCAAATCCACTACCGCAGCCATGCCAATTAATATTAGTGTCAGATAGAGCCGGCGCTTGTTGCGGTAGACAAAGAATGGGTGAGCTAACAATTTCCCAGCCATGGTTTGCTACTTTCTGATAGGCGGCATGATAAATCTCGCCCATTCGAGCATCAAGTGCTACAATAACTTTCTGTTTAGCTATTTTCTGTGCTACAGCTTCTAAGGTGCTGATTCTTATAACTGAGACCCCGGTGGTATAGGCTAGGCCTTGTGCAACCCCGCATGCGATGCGTAAACCAGTAAAAGAGCCCGGGCCCGCGCCAAAAGCAATGCCGTCAATTTGCTGCAATGTCAATTTTGCTTCTTCCAATATTTCTTGAATCATAAATAAAAGTATTTCTGAGTGGCGTTGTCCTGCGTGAACTTCTTTCTCGATTACTGTCTCTTCTAGCTGAATTGCAACGGAACAAAATTCGGTGGAGGTTTCAAAAGCGAGAATTTTCATGGTGGTTGCAGAGCCCAGATATCGGGAGATATTGTTATAAAATGTCGTGGAATATTTAGTTCTTTAAGAAATCTGCCTATTTTAAGCGCCAATAGCTGAGTGGAATATATTCGACCCCACTGTGTGTTGGTTTCGATTGTACGAGTAACCATTGATTGACACACCATTGAATCGGATTAATCATGTCAGTGCTAACATGGTGAATGGCTTTGCGGAATATAGTGATGTGTGGTTTGTAGGCGCGATTGTCAAATGCGAAGCCACCTTTTGATAGTGCAATCTTTAATGAATTAGCAAGTGAGAAGAGCTCTACAGGAAATTTTTTTGCTTGGATGTAAATAATATGATTGTGTCGCCAATGGCTGATTGTATCCAATTTAAACGCAAATTTCTTTGCGGGTATATTTTCTGCGATTTGCTGTAGTGTCTGGATCCGATGAGTCTCAACATTTCCTAAAAATAGCAATGTTAAATGAAGATGTTGCATTTTAACTTTACGTCCACCGCAAATAGGTTCAAGCGTTTTGCTATGGTGCATCAATTGCTTCTGTATCTGTTTGTTGGGTAAGATCGCAAAGAATACCCGAATTGATTTTCTTTCTATTTCGTTACTCTTGGTCAAGATTTTTTTCCATAAGATCAATTAAGCATACGACTTCAGCAGCAATGCCTTCTCCTCGGCCAATTGCACCCAAATGTTCGGCAGTTTTAGCCTTAATGTTGATATTGCTGGTTTGAGTTTGTAGATCCTGTGCAATGTTGCTAATCATGGCAGAGATATACGGTGCCATTTTAGGCGTTTGAGCAATAATGGTTGCGTCAATATTAATAATTTTATACTGAGAATTTTCCAATAAGCGATGTACATTGCGTAATAGTACTCGACTATCGATATGCTTGTACTGAGGGTCAGAGTCAGAAAAATGTTTTCCAATGTCTCCCAATGCCGCTGCACCAAGAAGAGCGTCGCAAATAGCATGGATTAATACATCTGCATCAGAATGACCCAGCAATCCCCTTTCGTGAGGAATTGCTACTCCACCAATAATCAAACGACGTCCTTCAACCAGTTGGTGTATATCAAAACCCTGACCTATTTTCATCGTACTCATGGATTGTTCCTTTGTTGAATAATTAATTCTGCTAATGCCAAGTCTTTAGGATAGGTAACCTTAAAGTTGTAAGCGTCACTTTGTATAAGTTTAGGATGAAATCCTAGCGCTTCAATTGCGCTTGCATCATCGGTAATGTGAAGCTTCTCAGCATTCTGTAGTGCTTTAATAAGCAATTCATGGCGAAACATCTGCGGTGTTTGCGCTTGCCATAAGTTTTCTCTGGGTTCAGTATGTGCCACGCGACTCTCGATATTACTGCGCTTCAAGGTATCAGAGACAGGTACCGCTAATAGTCCGCCAACTTCATCAAGAGTTAATTCATTAATTAATTTCTCTAATTGAGCTGCGGTTAAGCAAGGTCTAGCGGCGTCATGCACCAAGATCCAGTCATTTGTATCAATCAAGCCTTTTTGCCTTGCAGTAGTGAGGCCATTCAGTACACTTTCAGCTCGTGTTGCGCCACCACAGTTAAGTACGATTAATTTGCTGGAAAACTCAGACCAATCATGTCTGATCCAGTCGCAATCGTCGGGAGCAAGAACGACGAATATGCTTGTAATAAGCTGGTTATGATATAGCGTATTGATTGAATGATAAATCATAGGTTTATTGTTTAAGGATAAATATTGTTTGGGGAGTTCGCTGCTCATGCGAGATCCTGAACCTGCAGCTGGAATTAAAGTAAAGAACTTTGTCATTATGATTCTTGTTAAGGAGTCGATTAGTGTGCCAAGCTTGATAGAATTATTGCAGTGATTATGAGCAATTATAATTTCTTACGTATCTTTTGTCTGAGATTGTTGATACTTATATTATTTATTCAGTATAAGTTTCTTATTATGATGTAATTGAGTTCGAAAAAGACAGGTGAGTTTTTAGTTCAGTAGTGGTTATAATTACTAAATTTTGAGGTGGAATTTTATGGAAGCAGAACAAATTAATGCAATTTTAAATCACCTTCAGGATCTTGATATTCGGGCAAGTGAATTACGGAGGTTTCTTTGACTTTGATTCCAAACAAATCCGATTGAATGAATTAACACGCTTGCTTGAGGATTCAGCTGTGTGGGAAGACAGCAAACGTACTCAAGAAATAGGCCGTGAAAAGAAATTGCTGGAAGGTACTGTTGTTACGTTGGTATCAATGGAGAAACAGCTTTGTGATGCTAAGGAATTGTTTCAGATAGCTAGGGATGAGGCGGATGAGGCAGCGCTTGTGAGTATTGCAGGTGATGCTGAAAGTATTGAAAAAGTTATAGCAAACTTAGAATTTCGTCGTATGTTTTCTGGCCAAATGGATCCGAACAATTGTTTTGTGGATATACAGTCAGGTTCTGGAGGAACCGAAGCGCAGGATTGGGCCGCTATGCTCGAGCGTATGTATCTGCGTTATTGTGAAAGGCAAGGTCTTAATGTGGAAATATTAGAAGAATCACCGGGTGATATTGCAGGTATTAAAAGTGTTACTTTAAAAGTTTCTGGTGAATATGCATATGGTTCTTTGCGAACAGAAACCGGCGTGCATCGATTGGTTAGAAAGTCGCCATTTGATTCTGGTAACCGCCGCCATACCTCATTTGCTAGTGTTTTTGTCTATCCAGAAGTCGATGATAGTATAGAGATTGAAATCAATCCAGCTGATTTAAGAATCGATACATTTCGAGCATCTGGAGCTGGAGGACAGCACATTAATAAAACAGATTCTGCTATTCGTATTACACATAACCCTACCGGGATAGTTGTGCAATGCCAAAGTGGTCGTTCACAACACCGAAACAAAGCGGATGCGCTTGCAATGTTGAAGTCGAGGTTATTTGAAGCAGAGTTACGCAAGCGCAATGAAGAGAAGCAAACCATAGAAGAGAATAAAACGGATATTGGCTGGGGGCATCAGATTCGGTCGTATGTATTGGATCAGTCTCGGATAAAAGATTTACGTACAAATATCGAAATTGGAAACACACAAAATGTATTGGATGGAGATTTGAACAATTTTATTGAGGCGAGTCTCAAACAGGGTGTCAAATAAGTTGAATCAGTATTAGTAACTGAGTGATTGTATTCCAGGGGTTTTTTAATATGACTGGTTTATCTGAATTTTCATTTCAAAAATAAGGTTAGAAATATCTTGACCAGTGCTATAGAGTCTGTATAATTCCGCTTCTCTGCTGCTTGGCAAGTATTAATAAGTGGCGATGCTCTTTAAAAAAATACAATCGATAGGTGTGGATACTTAATAAAGTGAAGAGGATAAAACCTCGAAAATAAAATAGTATTCGCAAGAAATAAAGGTATTGATAAATTAAACATTGTATCAATTATCAAAACGTCAAGCGAAAGAGTTAACAGAATTGAACTTAAGAGTTTGATCCTGGCTCAGATTGAACGCTGGCGGCATGCTTTACACAT
>NZ_CADEGP010000057.1 GCF_902826915.1 uncultured Nitrosomonas sp. | reverse complement strand
ATTCTTATTTAGCAGTGCATATCTGATTGCTGAATTTCTGAGTAAGCTCTAGCTATGATTGCTAGAGTTCGCTATGCCTCGAACCGTTTCAAGTATTTCCTCGTGACATTGTTTTTCAGAATAATTGTCAGTGCGCCGGACATAATCATAGTAGGCGCTACGACTTACACCCATCAGTTGGCACATCAAGCCAACCGGGTAGGTCTTCTTCCTTTGGGTGATGAACGAATATTTCACTTCGTTTCTTTCATGAAAAAGACCGCCGCTTCCTTTAGTATTTCCCTCTCCAGTTTGAGCTGCTTGATTTGCGCCTTCAACGGTCGAATTTCTTCTTGCTTCGGTGTCAGTCTCCCATTACCCCGGAATAACTGATCAGCTTTATCCGCCTGGTATTTCCTGATCCACCTCCTCAGCATATTGGCACTAATTTCCAGGCTTCGAGACACTTCCGATGTCGTACGGCCCTGATCCTATACCAGACTGATTGCATCTAATTTGTATTCCTTTGTATATTGTTTCCTCGTTATCATTTCTTCCTCCAGTTAAGCTATTTTCTCTTAACTGGAATGTCCGGTTTCATTAAACCAAGTCAACAATATGATTCAAAATATTATTATATCATCATCCGCACCTGAAAACGGCTCTAACCGTGCAAGGTTCTTGAAAATTCTACTTTTGATCTCAGTTATTTTTGCGGAGGGATTACCTTGTCCGAGTCTATTAGACTATATCGGTGATATGGGTATTCGTGATTTAAAGCTCACAATTTTCTGCTGTTACATAGGATCCCACACAGGTAAGATTCCTAATTCGTCGGATTTTACTTGAAATTCACAATCAACGCCTATACTAGGAACCCATATCAGTTTCTCTCCATAAAACATTAAAGGTATTGTGTTACGTTTCCATGGTGGAATTGATGCTTCCTGCAGCAGGTTTTTTAAGCTTCTTCGCGGACGATTGCAGGCCGGCATAAAACGTTCGCCACCCTTACGTGAACGAATAGTAATTAACTCAGTGGATATTTTATTTTGACTAATACCTTGGTTTTTTACTTCTGTAAAACGGATAGTGCCATTAAAATGACTTAGCACTATATGTGCTTCTCCATTCCAAACATAGTGCTCAGAGCTTTGAAGAAAAGTTTTACTGGGTAAGATATAAATTGAGCCTTTGTAGCAGCGAATTTCAGTATTGCCAAAACTAATGTAGGGTTGACTGTCTGCTCCTGCGGACAAAATCTGGTGCAGAATAGTTTCTAATTTCACTGTGCTAGGAGGTGTTACGCCTTGTTGTAACAATTTGTAACGTAATAGATTTTTAGCGCGAGCAAAGCTAAGATGACGTATATGATTGACTTGAATATTTCCTGAAACCACACAATGTCCATTATCAATGACGGCTAATTCATCTAGTAGTGATAACGTTTCTGAAAAATGGCGGCTGGCACGTAGTAATGTTTTAGGATAATTAGGATATCGCTTTTTTAATAGCGGCAAAATATCATGACGCAGAAAGTTTCTATTAAAAATAATGCTGTCATTACTTTCATCGTTGATCCAATTCAATTTGTTTAATCGCCCATAAGCTTCTATTTCGTCACGAGAGATTTCTAACAATGGTCGCAGGATCTGCGGTGCTGCAATCGACGATTGTTTTCTGACTAGGGGCATGCCACATAACCCTTTTATGCCAGCACCACGAAATAATTGTAATAATAATGTTTCTGCTTGGTCGTCCAAATGTTGCGCTAATACTACATAATTTGCTTGTATCTGGTTGAATACGCGGTATCGTTCTTCTCGGGCTCTTGCTTCAAGGCTTTCACCTTTTTCTTTCTTGATTTTTAAATAAGCAATGTAAATAGACACGCCATACGCATGACATAGATGACAACAAAATTTACTCCAGTGGGTTGCATTGCTACTTATGCCGTGATTGACGTGTACTGCAGATAACGTGAGAGGCATTTCTCTGGATAGTGTAACGAGTATATGCAGTAAAACAACTGAATCTACACCACCGCTCAGAGCGACAGTTAAGTGATCGCCTGGTTTAATATGCCTGAACATTACGTCCCGAATGTTGCGCAAGAAATTAATCGACTTTAACTTCCTTGAATGATCCATATGTCATAAGACGTTCCAGACGCTTTTCTAGGAGTGTTTCGATAGAGTATTCTTGGAGTTTACGTAGAGATTCTTGTAAAACATTTTTTACCGCATGCATGGTTGCTGGATAATCACGATGAGCGCCACCGACAGGCTCAGTAATTATACTGTCAACCAGATTGAATGATTTTAACCGATCAGCTGTGATACCCATGATTTCAGCAGCTTCAGGAGCTTTCTCTGCGCTTTTCCATAAAATTGATGCACAACCCTCCGGGGATATCACCGAGTAAGTGGAATATTGCAACATATGAATCACGTCACCTACTGCTACTGCTAAGGCCCCTCCTGAACCACCCTCTCCAATAATTACACAAATAATGGGAATTCTGAGTTGTGCCATAACGTAGAGATTCTTGCCAATAGCTTCTGATTGTCCCCGTTCTTCTGCATCAATCCCTGGATACGCTCCTGGGGTATCGATAAATGTAATCAAAGGTATTGAAAATTTCTCTGCTAAGTGCATTAAACGCAGAGCTTTACGATACCCTTCCGGTTTTGGCATGCCAAAATTCCGGTAGATTTTTTCCTTAGTGTCACGTCCTTTTTGATGCCCAATTACCATAATAGTTTGACTGTTAAAACGAGCCAAACCAGCCACAATAGCATGGTCATCAGAAAAATTACGATCGCCATGTAGCTCTTCGAAATCTGTAAATAAGTGTTCTATATAGTCCAGTGTGTAAGGACGTTGGGGATGCCGAGCAACTTGTGATATTTGCCAAGGAGTCAATTTTGCATAAACATTCTTTGTGAGTGACTGGCTTTTAATTTGCAAACGCGCGATTTCTGCTGAGATATCTAGTGCAGATTCATCTTGTGCGAAGCGTAATTCCTCAATCTTTGATTCAAATTCAGCAATACTTTGCTCAAATTCCAGAAAAGTTATTTTCATGTAGGCTGAGATATAATCTTAAAACCGTGATGATACAGGATTTGTAGAAGAATCTGCATGACAGAGTGTGTCTGAAACTTAATGTTAGTCAATAGTCTCAAATTTATGTGGAGCGATAGAGCTAACCAATAGTGTTTAATTGGCGTTGTGGCTTATTGGAAAATAACTGAAGCAACAATGATCTTAAAATTAGCCTATTACTTCAATTAATAGATTGTAAATTGCAGTTTCTATTTGCTTGTTATTGCTTAACAGTTTTGCTATGTATCGATATCAACGTTGTGAGGAGTTTTTTATGGATAGGCGTATTTTTCTCCAGGGAATCAGTTTAGCTACTGCATTACCTGCCGCGGCACTTCTTATCCCGGATCAATTACTTGCTCAAGCTATTAGTAGTGCAGTGGTTGAGCGACTGAAAAAGCCTTATGAGGAGTGGCGTGACTTGGTATCTCCCGAAGCTTTTCAGGTATTATTTAATGAGCATACTGAGAATCCGGGTAGTAGTGAGTTGAATCATGAACATCGAGAAGGAACCTTCATATGTGCTGCGTGCTATTTACCTTTGTTTGAGAGTCAGCATAAATACGAAAGCGGAACTGGATGGCCAAGCTTTACACAACCTATTGCTGGGCATATCGTTACTAAACGTGATTTTAAATTGATTATTCTGCGGATAGAGTATCACTGTGCACGATGTGGAGGGCATCAGGGGCACGTTTTTAAGGATGGCCCGCCGCCCAGAAAGGAACGTTGGTGCAATAATGGAGTTGCGCTACAATTTGTTCAGAAAGCAGATCAACTACCGGCGCTTAGGGGGTAAGTTTATGTGGGAGCGAGTTTTTCATCTGCGGTATTTTTTTTATGTAATTTTCTTATCGATATTTGCGAGTGGTTGTCAACAAATTGATTCAATGATTGCAGAATCGGAGTCTACTTATTTGACCAATGAGAATTTTGATACCGCAATTTTTGCAGGCGGTTGTTTTTGGTGTACCGAGTCTGATTTCGACAAAATGCCAGGTGTGGTATCCACAATATCCGGTTATATTGGTGGTACGGTTGTGGATCCAACATATGAACAAGTGGTCTCTGGAAAAACGGGGCATGTTGAGGCAGTTATGGTTTATTTTGATAAAACAAAAACCAACTATTCTAAGTTACTGAATGCTTATTGGTTCACTATTGATCCACTAACGCCTAATCGGCAGTTTTGTGATTCTGGTGCGCAATATCGTAGTGTGATTTTTTATCGCAATTCCGAGCAAAAAGAACAGGCTGAAA
This sequence comes from uncultured Nitrosomonas sp., assembly GCF_902826915.1. Classification (GTDB taxonomy): domain Bacteria; phylum Pseudomonadota; class Gammaproteobacteria; order Burkholderiales; family Nitrosomonadaceae; genus Nitrosomonas. The sequence continues at coordinate 16,049 of NZ_CADEGP010000057.1, read as the reverse complement.
TTTCAAGAAATATGCTTGATCTATCGGGACGATTTACTAAACCCATAGTGACTGAAATTTTGCCAGCAGTCGAATTTTATCGGGCTGAAGACTATCACCAGGATTATTACCAAAAGAATCCGTTGCGATATAAGTATTACCGGAACAATTGTGGTCGGGATACGCGCTTGAAAGAATTATGGGGAACGCAACATTAATAAAATTAAACCTATTTCATTGGGAGGAATTAGCTCCAAAGTTTTTTTAAGAGATTACTGGCAAAAACATCCGCTGCTAATCAGAAATGCATTCCCTGGGTTTAATGGCCTGTTAACACGGGATGAGCTGATAAAGCAAGTATGTACTGAAGATACGCAATCTCGGCTGGTAGTTCAGAAAAAGGGGAAATGGCATCTTAAGTATGGTCCATTAAGCCACTATGACTTTGTCAAGTTGCCCAAAAAACAATGGACTTTACTTGTTCAAGAAGTGAATCATTTTCTTCCTTCCGCTCGTGATTTGTTAAAAAAATTTAACTTTATCCCACATGCTCGCCTAGATGATTTAATGGTGAGTTACGCACCCAAAGGCGGTGGGATTGGGCCACATTTTGACTCCTATGATGTGTTTCTGTTACAAGGTATGGGCTCCAGGCGTTGGCAAATATCCGCTCAACAGGATGATCGATTTATTGCCGATGCTCCACTTAGGATATTGAAAAATTTTTTACCGGAACAAGAGTGGGTACTAAATGCTGGCGACATGCTTTATCTACCTCCAAAATACGCACATAATGGTATCGCAGAGACCGATTGTATGACGTATTCCATTGGTTTTCGTGCACCTAGTTTCCATGAATTAATGATGCAATTTCTGGTTTATTTGCAAGATAACTTAGCTGCGGAGGGGAGGTATTCAGACCCTGATTTGCAATTGCAAGCTCATTCATCAAAAATTAACGCGGCAATGTTATCTCAAGTAAATTCAATTCTAAAAAAAATACAATGGAATCGCAACGATATTGAAGACTTTCTCGGAACTTATCTTTCAGAACCTAAATCACATATTTTTTTTGAACAACCAACAAATCCTCTGACTTCAGATTTATTTCTACGAGAAATTATGAAGAGTGGTATACGGCTTAACTTAAAAAGTAGAATGTTAAGTGGTGCTAATAAGTTATTTATGAATGGTGAAATTTCTGAAGTTGGTAATGGTGCATACCATTTCTTGATTAAGCTTGCTAACGATCAAGAGATTTTGCCGCCCCTAAGTATGAATGAAGAAGCTGAGGAAGTACTTTATCAGTGGTATATCAATGGATATATCGAAGTGGTTGAATAGAGTTTGCTTGTAAATTATAACGTGCCGCTTGAATTGGCTGTGCGAATTGTGATCTGATAAACCAGATTACAAAGGAAAAATATGGCTACTAATACCGCTTATACACCGGATACTGCTATTACTAAAGCCATGTTCAACTTTGATGCATTCGGCTTACCCAATTACAAACTCAGTGGCGCCATTCGCGTTTCCGTTTCAGACAACTTTAGCCATGATGACTATCTGAGTTCGAATTATTCTAATTTCAACTCAATACTTTATACCAGAGGCGCAAGCGAGGTCGCATGGACTACCCGTATGGAAAGCAACATTCAAGCCATTCTGCAGACTTACTCACAATTTGCAAATACTACTTTTCAGTGGATAGGGGACTATGACAGCTTTGTAAGCAGCACTGACGCTACGCCAAACCCTGAAGATATTGGCAGAGCTGATGTTTCTGATATTAACATAAACTGGATTTATCGTTCTGATGTGAATTTTGCCGGGATTTCCGGGGGAAATGCCGATATGTTTCTGTTTAACTACACAGGAGGGGCCGGTGATATTTTTCTTAACGCTTATGCACCAAAATTCAATGGTGATCTAACACTCGATTTAAATACACGGGCCCGACAAACTCTGATGCATGAATTGGGGCACTCACTAGGTTTTTCTCATCCGCATAGCGCATATGATATTAGTGCTCGTACACCTACTATCACCACAGATTACACTGCTACCAAAGATCTGGGATTTTCACAGCTTGGCTTTCGCACCAGCAGTGCAGAAGACATGTACAAGGAATATTTCACGATCATGTCATATGATAATCAGCATTCTTTGCTGCCTGGTTCAAACGCTACTTTTCAGGCCTATACGCCAATGATTCTGGATGTGATTGCGCTGCAACAGGCTTATGGTGAAGGAACCGGAACGAGTGGATCAAGCAATGATACGGTCACAGCGGGCGTGGCCGGATATCGAACCTACTTCGATACGGGCGGTATTGATACTGTCGATCTTTCAGAATATGTTGGCGGCGCTCATTTTAATATGGGGGTTAACATTGCTGGTGCCGCCCATTTAGTCGGGGTATCTGTGAGTACCTTTGATGTACAAAATACTATTTCTTTGGGCAAGGAACCTGCCAATTTGCGCTGGTTCTATGGAGAGTACGAGCAAGCCTCCGGTTCGGCAGCGGCTGACCAGATCATTGGCAATTCGCTCGATAATGTGATTGACGGAGAAAATGGCAATGACACTCTCACGGGTGGGGGTGGCAACGATAGTTTGAACGGTGGAGATGGGGATGATAATCTCAACGGGGAAGAAGGTATTGATACAGCTATCTATACCAGTAACCACAGCGACTTTACAATTACCCGTACCGCTGATCGCGGCGTTACCATTCACGATAACGCCAACATAGAAGGAACTGATACGCTAAGCGAGATTGAGCGGATTAGCTTCAGCGACGAACGTCTTGCATTGGATGTCGATGGTAATGCCGGCATCGTCGCTAAAACGCTTGGCGCAGTATTTGGTACAGATTCGATTGCAAACAAAGAATATGTGGGAATCGGATTAGAATTGCTAGATGGTAGAATGGCCTATAGTAACCTGATGGAACTGGCTATAAGTACCAAATTAGGAGCAAACGCAAGTAATAATGATATCGTTAACTTGTTATACATCAACGTCGTAGGCACTGCGCCATCGCCCAGTGATTTGCATGATTATGTTGTATTGCTCCAGAATGGTGCTTACACGGAAGCCGGTCTCGGTATACTGGCGGCGGATTCAACAATCAACGCCAGCAATATCAATCTCATCGGGTTAGCGACAACAGGGCTGGAATTTGTGTAATGAGCCGATCATAAAAATTGATTGAGGAAAATATATATTGTATGCATCACTTCCGTTGAACGGATGGAAACGTGAGATGGAATTTACAGAGTCATCCATGCGTTAAACAGGCGACAGGCAGAATCAAATTCTGCTAATGCAGCGCTGCAAATAGTTGGATTCGTCATTCTTCGGAGCTTATAATGCCATCCCCTTTTACTTCTAGTGAAACTACTGCCATTGTTCAGACCAATGACAATACGATTGACTCGCTATTGAGCAGTTCTCGCTGGGCAAGTACGGTCATTTCATATAGTTTCCCAGCAAGCAACGATCCATTATTCTGGTCATCGCTTTCGAGCGGATATGGTTTCCAATTTGGTGATGGTGAACCATGGAATAGTGCTGCTGCCCCGCTTACTGTGGCAGATCAAGCCAATTTTGTAAAAGCGTTGCAGCAATGGGCTAATGTTGCTAATTTAAACTTTGTGCAGGTAGCGGAAACAGCCGGTGAAGTAGGTGACATACGTGCAGCCTATACTGAAGATCCGGATGAATTAACCCTTGCCTGGACTTATCTTCCCAGTCCCAGTACTCTGGCAGGTGATATTTGGATTAACACTCAAGGTCTCCTTCGTTTCCAGGATTGGGATCCGGGTAGTATTTCTTTTGAAACCATCTTACATGAACTTGGCCATGCCTTGGGTCTCAAGCATCCGTTCGTGGATCCTGATGATCCATCACAAACCGTGCTGCCGACAAATCTGGACAACACTCGGTATACCGTCATGAGTTATACCTACTCAAACTTTGAAGGTGATGTAGGTACAGAGTTTTCGTTTCATCCCACTACGCCAATGCTGCTCGATATTTCTGCCATGCAATTTTTGTATGGGGCTAACAATTTTTATCATGTTGCCAATGATACTTATACTTTCGATGATGCAAAAATCTATCACGAAACTATCTGGGACGCAGGTGGCTCCTCCGATAATATTCGTTATACGGGTGCAATCCCGAGCCTAATCGACCTGAATCCGGGCAGCGTATCGCAAATAGGTCAACCGGTATACGTGCAATCTAATGGCGTAAATATTGGCTCGCCAATTCATAATATTTGGATCGCTGATCATGTGACGATTGAAAATGCGATTGGTGGCGAGGGAGATGATATATTCATTGGCAACGGTGCCAGCAATAGTCTGGATGGTGGGTCAGGGATTGATACTGTGCTGATCGAGTCTCCGCGCAATCAATTCACGATCAGTAAAACATCGGATAATTATTTAATTGCTGCTAATACTAATCCCGGCAACCAAGACACACTGCTGAATATTGAGCGCGTAGAATTCGATGACATTGGGTTAGCACTGGATCTTGATGACCATGCAGGCAAAGTTGCAAAGCTGCTCGGCGCGGTATTTGGCGCTTCTGCCGTCACTAATCAGGAATATGTCGGTATTGGTCTGGTCAAAGCTGATGAAGGCTTGAGCTACGAACAGTTGGGCGAATTCGCTATCAATGCTAAAAATCTCATTCGTCACGATGAGATTGTAACTTTGTTATGGCAAAATCTTTTCGGAGATGTTCCAGCACAAAGTGAGAAATTCCCCTACCTCAATATGCTTGATGATGGTCAAATATCAGTTGGTTCTTTAGCCATACTGGCCGCAGACAGTGGAGTGAATGTGCAGCACATTGATTTAAATGCGCTCACGCAAACGGGCCTTGCGTATATTTAATAATAAGTGAATTTTATCCATTTTATGGCTTCATAAATTCCACTAATGCTTCGACATGCGGTGTATGTGGAAATAAATCAATGAGTTGAATATCTACGATAGACCAACCTTGCCGATAAAAAATCCTGGCGTCTCGGGCGAAGGTTTCAGGGTTGCAGGAGATGTAATATATCTTTTTTAACGAAACGAAACTGTCGAAGAAACAATGCAAGTTTTTTAATCCTGAACGAGGGGGGTCGAGTACTAAGGTTTCTGCATCGATGACATTCTTTTTAATATTTTTCCAGACCATGGGCTTAAAAAGATCGAGAACCTGAGTTGTTACATTGGGTAGCTTTTTGGCTTTGAGTGCTTGAATTGAGTCACGCTCAGATTCATAGGCGGCGATCGTGGTGCAGCTGAATTCTGCGATGATTTGTGTGAAATTACCTGAACCACTAAATAACTCCACCATTTTGCCGGAACAGGGATTGTTGGCGAGTTTTTCTTTTAGCCAAGCTTGCATCCATGTATTCTGTGCGGTATTTCCTTGTTTAAAAAGACGCTTCTGATTAATGAGAATTTCATTTGCCTGCATGTCATCGTCAAGTTCGATGAAATTCCAATCTTGACCGACATCGGCTTGCCAGTTCGCGTTGGGTAATTGCTGAATAGCTGTTTTTAATAAATTTCTACAGGAATCATTGAGCACGATGCAATCTTTGATCGGTGCAATTTGATATGAGTTTTCGGACACAAAACCCAGTTGCACGCCATCGGTTTTTACCTGGCAGCGGTTACGATAACCATACGGCTGTGGAGCAGGGTGAACAAGGCTAATGGTAAGTTGAGTGGTGTCAAATCCGACTCTTTCCATCGCATATATAAAGCGATTTCTTTTTTGCTCAAGTTGGCTTGTATAATCGGCAATCATCCAAGGACAACCGGTGCAGGCATTTTCTTCCAGGCTAAGATGCGGGCACGCGGGTATTTTCCTGTATGTGGATGGTTGCATCAGATGGATCAATTTGGCGTAGGCGAATTTTTTATTATTGAGTGGTTTGTTGATGATCTCAAATTCACCGCTATCGCCCGGCCAAGTGCCATAGACAAAGTAGGATATGTTGTTCTGAGCATTTTTGACGACACCCAAGCCTTTTTGCGATAAATGAGTAACTGTGCCGGTGAATTTCATCATTAATAATTGAGTAGAAAAGGAAAAACCGCGATGGCCAATCCGTATGAAAATTTTAAAAAAGATTCCGAATCACTGAAAAATGACTTGACGACACTTCAGTATCAGGTCACGCAACACGCTGGTACCGAAGCACCGTTTCAAAATGAATTCTGGGATCACAAGGCCGCAGGCATCTATGTGGATATTGTCTCGGGTGAGCCGCTGTTTGCGTCGATTCATAAATTTGATTCGGGTACCGGTTGGCCGAGTTTCTATCAGCCGATAAATGAGCAGTATATCCAATTCAAGACCGATTGTGAGCTTTGGATGCCGCGTACCGAAGTTCGAAGTCGATATGCAGACAGTCATTTAGGCCATGTTTTTAACGACGGCCCGGCACCCACGGGCCAACGTTATTGCATTAATTCCGCGGCACTGAGATTTATCAGAAAAGAAGATTTGCGGGCGATGGGGTATGGTAATTGGGTGATATTATTTGAAAATGAAGTGCCAAAATAAAGTAGCCGATGACTGAAAAAGATGTATCAATAGAAGGATTATCAACTACCCATCGGTTGCCGTCATTTTTCCATGCGATGGTTTGCTTCGCTGGTGTATTGCTGCTGATTTCATGTGGATTGTTTGTTTGGCAAGCCAGTTTGCACGCGCTTATTTTTTTGGCGTTGATTTGGGTTGCTTTGCAAGCGCGTGGATTGGGTTATTCGTTTATCGCTATAAGGCGCATGATGGATGAGGGCATCACCAAAGCGCTGCCGGCGATTTATATTTTCCTGTTGATCGGCATGGTGATTGCCAGTTTCATGCAAAGTGGAACTATCGCCAGTTTATTATATTATGGACTGAATTGGCTCAATCCCAGCATCTTCCTAGCAGTAGGACTTGTGCTGTGTAGCTTGATGTCGATAGCTACCGGTACTTCATGGGGAACTGTCGGAACGATCGGTGTAGTGCTAATTGGCATCGGTGATGCAATGGGTATCCCGCTGCCATTGGTAGCGGGAATGATCATTTCCGGTGCAACCTTTGGCGATAAATTGTCGCCCATTTCCGATACCACTAATCTTGCTGCTATGAGTGCAGGGACCGACCTTTACCGGCATATTGGTTCGATGCTTTATACCTCCTTGCCGACATTTATCATCGTGCTGATCGTTTTTATGATATGGGGAATGCAATATGGTGAAAACGCGCTACCAGGAAACCATATTAATGAAATTCGTGGCGCATTGGCGGGTGCTTACCAGCTGGATTTGTGGGTGACATTACTGCCGCTGTTGCTGATGTTTGGTTTGAGTATCCAGCGTTACGCTGCAGAAGTCAGCATGTCGTGCAGTATTCTTATAGCGATGTTGATTGCTGTGGTGTATCAGGGTAAGGATGGCGTCGACGTAATCAATGCGCTATGGTTGAATTCGCCGGGAGCCACCGGTGTTGAAAGCATCGATGCTTTGCTTGGGCGCGGCGGTATATATAGTATGGCCTGGACATTATTATTGTCCATTATGGCGCTTGCGCTGGGCGGTATCATGCATCATGCTGGATTTCTGCGCGTGTTGTTGATGCAACTCATCACGCGTATTCGGCATGTTAGTGCATTAATTGCCGCCACTATTGCGGCGGGATTCTTCGGCAATATGGCAATGGGTGAGGCGTATATCTCGATTATTCTGAATTGTCAGTTATTTAAGGGCGCATATCAGGAGAGAGAACTAGATCAAGCCGTATTGTCCCGTTCGGTGGAAGAAGGTTCTACTTTAACAACCGGATTGATTCCTTGGACCACAGCGGGTACTTTTTATGCTGCTACACTGGGAATCCCAACACTGGATTATGCAATGTATGCTTTATTGAATTTGCTAAACCCTCTTGTCTCCATCGTTATGGCGATCTTGGGGATTGGACTGCTGCAGAGAGTGCGGTGATATTAATATGAATGAAGAACGGTGACAAATTGGTGGCATTTGCCTAGAAGATCAAAAAAGTACTTAAGGTTTTAATCTGTAATTACTTGATTTAATTGGTGGCCAAGGGCGGAATCGAACCACCGACACAAGGATTTTCAGTCCTCTGCTCTACCGACTGAGCTACTTGGCCATTTCGAGGTTTCTAAAACTGGATTTATCCACTAAATAAGCTGGCATGAGATTATTTGATGAGGTGGCGCGCCCGGCAGGATTCGAACCCACGACCCCTTGGTTCGTAGCCAAGTACTCTATCCAACTGAGCTACGGGCGCTTAAGTACAATCGAATTACTTCCAGCTTGTTAAGCAACCGGGGAATTATATCAGATTGAATCAATCACTGGATTCGAAGTTGCATTTTGCTACTGTTTCGATGCTTCCAAACTGTAATCAACTAAGCCGATTGTTTCTCTGCAAATCATCACAATTTCATTTTCGGGGGCGATGATGGTGTATTTGGTCGATCTTGTCAAGATTAAACTGATTCTTGACAGGTGGTTGAGAAACTATCCGCGTCGTTGTTGCGGTGTTAGAAAAGAACTTGGAGTGCGTATTGCTGCGCGTTTTTACCCGTTTTTCCTAATATCGACATTCATCGAGAATGTTTCTCGCAGTTTGATGTGCCATCAACTGTTAACTCGACCGCTTTGAATCTGAAATATATTGTTACTTTTCGCTATTAAGGTCATGCAGAAACGCTTTAATGCGCGCCGCGTTGGTGCCCATGTCACTAATGCCAATGCGGGAGGCGGAGCGCATATCAACGATTGTTTTATCCACTTTAGCAGATACGCGAATCACAACATCATCCTTAAAACCCATGAATTGGGTTGTATCGGTTGCTTCGATGATGCCATCCTCTGCAGAGACCGCAATAATTTCCCAGCCACGCGTCTTGGCGAGCGCGACGGCTTCCGAAAAGACTTGACTCGGATCTTTATCAATCAGTAAAGGGCCGAGGTCGGGATAACCTGCTTGCTGAAGCAGGGTAAGATTAGCTGGGGTTTGTCGGTCTAGCGCGTTGTGTTCGGTTGTGCGCAGAGTAAGAATGGTCTCGAAGCTTGGTGGGTTTTGCAGGTCGGTGCTGATGTCATGGATACGCGGTACTTTGTATCCTGCCTGAATAGTCAGGAAAACAGGCGCTACAACAGTAAGGCCAAGTGCCAGTCCAGCGAACGCTGAAAGCGCTCCCGTCACTTTAGTGTCGACCGGTGTAATGATGGCGAGAATGCTGACGATGGCGGAAAGTATGGCCATCATACCCAGTGCTGCTCCGCCGATAAGAATGACCAATGCCACTTGGTAATTCATGATGCCAAAACGATATCCCAGAACAGCTAGGGCCGCGATAGCTGCGGATAGACACGCATGTTTGAAACTCCAACGCGCAAACTCTGAGCGCTCTTTTGTTTTTGCTTTCATTTTCTTCAGTTACCTTGAATTAATTTGGATACGAAATTATAGCAGTCGTAATCCAACGGCTTATCGCATTTCAGATGCAGGTGAAATATTGGCAGTACGTGATTATGAATAAATGAATATATTGCTAGAAGCGTGCTGCAACCCATTGCAGAGAAGTGATTGAATACACACCAAGGTTGAGATAAATCAACGTATATTGCTAAATTTTTCTATACATTAAAATACAATACGCAATACGACAGAATTGGATTAAGCTAACGTTCTATACAGAGGAGAAAAATGACATGACGACAAAATACATATTTTTAGCCGCACTATTTTCAGCTTGGGCGCTTGCTGCTTGTAATGAGCCTAGAAGAACGCCTGATGGGCATCTGATGGATAGACCGAAAATGTCGGCCTATGGTCCAGATGATGTCACAAGGCATGATACGGGTGCTACTGATGCTGACGGTACAGCCGCTGAAGACAAAAAATAATCTTTATACGATCAACTCGCAGGAAGGCTGAGTTGGATCCAATTGTGCAAGCGGGCAGGTCGGCGCTATGGGTGATGAGATTTGGGTGTGTTTTTCTAATGTACAAAAGATCAAGTGAAAAGTATCCCTTAAGTTTATTTTTTTCCTAGCGCATTCACTGCATCCAATTTAGCTGCTTTACTGGCGGGCAGCATACTGGCTAGAATTCCGGTGATCAGAGCGACTGTAATTCCTGCCATAGAAGCCCATGCCGGCGGCCAGGCAGGAAGCTGTGGAAACGTTAAACGTAGCATCAAGCTGCCAAATTGTCCTAACGAGAATCCTAAAATAGCGCCTGCTAACGATAACAAAACCGCTTCAGCAAAGAATAGGCGACGGACATCGGCGGATGATGCGCCGATGGCTTTCAGCAGGCCGATCTCTGTGGTGCGTTGACTGACCGCAACCAGCATCACATTCATTACCAAAATACCGGCAACAATCAGACTGATCGCGGCAATCCCGGCGACTGCCAGAGTCAAGGCCTGCAGAATGCGGTCAAAGGTCGAGAGAATGGCATCTTGCGTAATCACGGTAATATCTTCTTCTTCGTCGTGGCTCTGCTTTACTGTCGCTAATATGGCTTGCTTTGCCGATTCGATTTCACTGTGATTCTTGGCTTCAATCAGAATACGGAATAGTGAGGTCGTATTAAACATGACTTGAGCATGGTTGATCGGAACAATGACAATTTCATCGGTGTCGTATCCCATCGTTTCACCCTGCGACATCAGCACACCGGAGACCAAAAATCGGCTATCGCCCAACCGAACGCGCTGCCCGATGGCTTGAGTGCGGGGAAAGAATTCACGGGCTATTTTTGCGCCCAGAACGATTTGAGCATTGCTCTCAGTGCCGTGTGCCAGGAAACTCCCCTGCGCCAGCACCATGTGTCGGATCGGTATCAGATGTGCGTTGCTGCCGAGCACGGTCACCGTGCGCAAGCGATTGGCAGCGGATAGCTCCGCTTCGCCGACATTGAGCGGCGCATAACGCCGCACTTGCGGTAAGCGGCCAATCAATTGCGCATCCTTTAATGTCAGATCGCGTGGCGTTTGGCCCAACACTGCGCCCAAGAATGCTCCTGAAGTTTCTGCCCGTCCGGGTAGCACCACAAGCAAATTGGTGCCGATGGAAGAAAATTGATTGATTACATAGTTTCTTGCGCCATCGCCTAATGCTGTCAACGCCACCACGGCAGCTACGCCCAGTGCCATCGCGAGTACGATCAGAAATGAGCGGATGCGATAGCTCAGCACCGTTTTAAATGATATTTGTACTGTATCAACCAGTCGCATTTGCTTGATCGGTTAAAATTTTTCCATCACGCATGCCGATCTGGCGATGCGCACGCGCACCCAATTCCCGATCGTGCGTGACAACAATTAACGTAGTTCCACGATGATGAAGATCTTCCAACAGCGTCATCACTTCTGCACCGATTTGATGATCCAGGTTTCCGGTGGGTTCATCCGCTAAAATGACGCTGGGTTGCATGATGGTTGCGCGCGCAATTGCCACGCGCTGACGCTGTCCGCCGGAAAGCTCCGCCGGACGGTGCTGTGCACGTTCTTTCAGCTCGAAAGCCTGTAACGCTTGTTCGACGCGGATTTGTCGTTGTTCAGACGGCATACCACTGAGTGTTAATGGCAATTCAATATTTTCTGCCGCGGTCAAGCGTGGAACCAGATGAAATGATTGAAAGACGAAGCCGATTCTTTCGCGGCGGATTTGCGCTTGCTCGATTTCTGATAAATCGGTAACCAATTTTTCATCCAGTTCATAACGTCCTCTATCGGGTTTGTCGAGTAAGCCGAGAATATTCAGCAATGTGGATTTCCCCGAGCCGGAAGGCCCCATGATCGAAATATACTCCCCTGAGGCGATCTGCAGATTGATGTTATTTAGCGCATAAACCGCTTGATCACCCATATGAAATGTGCGCGTTATAGCAGTCAGGCGGATCATGATTATTGAGGTTTGGGCTGCACGACAACACCTGTTTTGATATCGTCCTGATTAAAAGACATCAGCACTTGATCACCTGCTTTCAAGCCACTGCGAACCTCGGTAAAACTCCAATTGCTCAAACCGGTTTCCAAAGTTTGTTCAGCTAATCGATTATTTTCATTCACTGTCCAGACTTTATTGTTTTGCCGGATGGCTTGCGTCGGAATACGCAATACAGCTTCCTTGCGCTCAAGAATTACTTCCACATCGGCACTGTAACCCACTAGCAGGGTATTTGTTGGAATATGCAGGAAATCCACTTCGATATCCACTGTGCGAGCTTGCTTCTCGATTTCAGTCACGTAGGGCGCAATGCGCCGGACTTTTCCAGGAAAGATTTTTTCCGGCATGGCATCGAGCGTGATGCGCGCTTCCTGTCCCACCTTGATTTTTGGCGCATCGACTTCATCCATTGGTGCGGTGACATACAAACAACGGTCGTCGATCAGATCAATCGTTGGCGGAGTAGGGATGCCGGGTGGCGAAGGGGTGGTGAATTCGCCTAATTCACCGGAAATTTTTCCAATCACGCCGGAGAACGGTGCGGTAATGATGGTGCGATCAATTCCTGCCTGCGATACGTGGGTCTGCGCTTCGGCGCGCCTGATATCGGAAATGGCCGCTTCGCAACTGGCCTGACGGGAGCGTGCGTTGGCGTGGGCATCGTCGTAGCGTTGTGAGCTGACAAAGCCCTGTTCGACCAATTGTTGCGTGCGAATCGATTCACGCTGAGCGTTTTCCGCTAGAATGCAGGTTTCGCGGCGCCGTTCTTGCGCCATCGCTAGTTGACGCTGTGCCAGCTCGCGTTGTGCTCGCAAATCCTGATTCCATAACTCCAATAAAATCTGATCCTTTTGCACATGATCGCCTTCTTTCACCCATATTTTGGCAATTTTTCCACCGGTCATCGGTGCAAGGTTGGACCGCTGGCAGGATTTGACCGTGCCCGCGCGCGTGTTGACAATCGTGGCTTCTACGTCACCTGTGGCGATGACGGCTAAATCCACTTCCAATGGTTCTGGTCGGGTGTAATACCAGCTTGTGAGCGCAATCGCAATCGCTATGGCAATAAAACCGATCAATCGGAGCGGTTTTTTAATGGATGGCATCGTTAGAAACAATGTTCGGGTGGAAAGAGGAAGTCATTGTGTTGTGTTTCATTGCAAATATGGGTATTTTACACGCTCAGTCAGTATTGCTTGCTGACAACTCACGAAAACCGAAAAAACCTTAAACATAACTTCCGTATGATTAATATTTGGCGCAAAAAATTCATTTTATCCGACTCCGACCAACCCACGACGGCCGAAGCTATCCGCCCCACCGAAGGTGATTACGAAACGCTGGATGCGAAGACTTTTGAAGCGATTGAAGCAGAAGCCTTGTTTCATGCGATTAATCAGACCCAGACTGAAACTGGTTGGCTGACGCTGTATCGCTCCATTGCTCGTCCGGTTCAGGATGCAGGAATGTTGCAGCAGAAACAGATAGCGTTGCGTGAAATAGAGTCGGACCCGCTACTGCATGATGCGATTGCAAAATTTGTGAAAAAAACGGTTTCTGGGGAAAAATCATTGAAATATCTGTTGTATGGTGAGTTTGACGGTGGCCTGACGACCGAGGATCCGAGCAGCCGCACGGATAAACTGGAATTTGGCGGCTATGGTTACCGGCAGTATGTCGACGGCACCGAGTTTGCCGTGAACTTGGTCGAGGGCGCTGCACAAATTCCGCAGCCACAGTCTCCCTATTTGCGCACACTGCTGGATGCCTTTCGTGATTTCGGCCAATCGCGCATCTATGCATTGATGCAAGGTCCGGCTTACGTTTCCGGCAGTAAATTCAAAAGCAAAAAAGAAAAATCGGCCTTCGATCTATATTCACGTTTCCGGCCTACCTTGTTTAAACTCATACCGATGGTGATTTTTTTTGTCGCATCGTATGGCATTTTGTTTTTCTTAGAAAATTTCATGCCGCAGTTCAATGCGTCTTACATCGGCTACGGCATCCTGGCACTCACGGTGCCGGTGTTTCCGATTGTGTTGCTGGCGATGGGCGTATCCGACCGTGACTCGATCATTTATCCGTTGCGCAGGCAATTCCGCGAAAGCCCAGAACTGGCCAAGACTGTTGAAGCATATGGCATGCTGGATGAATTGCTGTCATTCTACCGCTACGGACAATCGATTGCCGGCGATAAAGTATTGCCGCAAATCCTTGATGAAAAGCAGCATCGCCTGACCGTCGGTCAGGCGCGAAACCCTTTGCTGATAAGGACAATTCCTGATTACGTGCCGAATGATATTCACCTCGATCAAGCAGGGCGCGTACTGATCATCACCGGCCCGAATAGTGGTGGTAAGACGGCGTATTGCAAGACTGTGGTGCAAATTCAATTGTTGGGACAGATCGGTTGCTACATTCCTGCCACGCAAGGGCAACTGGTTTCGGCGGAACACCTCTATTATCAAGTGCCCGATCCCGGCCAGCTCAGCGCTGCAATGGGACGTTTCGGCCATGAACTCCAGCGTACCAAGGAGATTTTCTTTAATGCCACCCCGCTCAGTCTGGTGGTGCTGGATGAGTTATCCGAAGGCACCACATTTGAAGAAAAAATGACCATTTCGGAATATATTCTGAAAGGATTCCATAAACTCGGCGCGAGTACTTTGTTGGTCACGCATAATCACGAACTGTGCGAACTGCTGCAAAAAGACAGCATTGGCCGTTATCTGCAAGTCGAATTCCAACCGCAAGGTCCAACGCACCGAGTGATTGAAGGTATCTCCAAAGTCAGCCATGCCGATCGTGTCGCCAATGCAATTGGGTTCAGTCAGAGAGATGTGGAAGCGCATTTGGAAAGGCAGGGTGAAAATCATAAAAGCGGAATATGATTTGTCAAAGACGAGGTCGCGCAAGAATCAGTCTGCTGCCAGGCTCAAAAAGTCAGTCATCCTGCGGTTGAGTGAGGATGTCATCCTGACTTGAACGAGATTTTTCGATCCAAAGAAACCTGAGGCAATGGCTTTTTGATGAGAGACCGACAACTTGGAGCGATGATCGCAAGCGTATCTTATTGACCAAAAATCATCAAAAACTCTTCTGCAAGAATGCCAGCAAAACCCAGAATCAGTAATAGTGTTCTCATGACAGGTTGCTCTGACATGGGCTGGAAAACACCGCTTCTAATATTACCTATTTTTTCAATGGTTGCATCAATTTCTGCTGATTGATCATTAAATTCCTTTTTTAAGCTTTCTGTGCTTTTAATGACTGCAAACTTGAGCTTTTCTGCTTCGGAACGGATCATAAACCCTGCAAAAATGAGCAGCGATATGCTTGCGCCGAAACTGACCGGGTAATCTCCCCAAGAATTAACCGAGTAAAGCAGTAGAATTTTCTATCGTAGACGAAGAGGAATTTTACTGATGAAGAAGGAAAGATTTACGGAAAGCCAGATTATGCAGATACTGAAGCAGGCTGAGGGAGGAATACCTGTGGCAGATTTATGCCGAGAGTATGGAATGAGCAATGCAAGTTTTATAGTTAGTATTGTTTTGGCCTGTACGACATTTGGCATTTCTGAGACCTGCTATTGTTATCGGCCAATGCGCAACGATGAGAACGAGGAAATTGCCGATTGGTTACTCCTTTTGACGGCTTGCCATAAGCGCTGGGGCTTTGGTTTGTGTTTCCTTTATTTGCGTAATGTGAAGGGTTTTGGATGGAATCACAAACGGGTGTATCGTATTTACCGTGAGCTGGAATTAAATTTACGAATTAAACCGCGCAAGCGGTTAAAACGGGAGAAGCCCGAGCCATTGGCTGTGCCAGAACGGTCGAATGATACATGGTCGATGGATTTCATGGCTGATCAACTTTCCAATGGCAGGTCATTTCGAACTTTTAATGTACTGGATGACTTCAATCGTGAAGGGTTGGGGAATCGAAGTGGACGTATCGCTTCCATCAGAGCGGGTTACGCGCGCTCTGGATCGGATTATCGAATGGCGCGGCAAACCCAGGAAGATACGTTGTGATAACGGGCCGGAAAATATCAGTGCCACG
>NZ_CADEGP010000056.1 GCF_902826915.1 uncultured Nitrosomonas sp. | reverse complement strand
TAATACAATATTGTTAAACTCAATCAGTTAGTTATGCTTTTTGAGTAAGCTCTAACTAAACCGTCGATCAGATTTTGTCTTTATCCTATACGTACTGAATGCTCGTGCCTATAAGAATTCATACTTTATATTATGCTTAGAAACCCTTCAGATCATCAAGTTTTGTATTGAAAGCAGGCATATTTACGGAGATAAAAAAACCGCCTCTTCGGACGGTTTTTTTATCTCATCGTAATGAGATTGTTTTGGTGCTAAATCTTGAGGGATTAATGCCCAGGTTTGCTGGTTCCACCGTAAGGACGTGGATCTTGCCCTTCTTTGAGACAATTGCCATTACCATCTACTCCAAATGCACAGTCATCGGCACTAGCGCTTGGATCGCCCATATCAGCGCTACCGCAGGCGGTTAAGAAGAAAGCTAATAGTACTACAGTAAATATTGACAGTTTCATCACTTAATTTCCTTATTTAGATTTACCATGTATGTTTTGAGGTTTTGAGTATATAACAGAACAGAAAAAATTTCCAAGCACTTGGTTAATGTCGCTCACTAATCTTTGTCAGTCGACGCTTTCTTAATCACCACGTAGGATCTCCATCAGATAAATACCATATTTATCGAGTTTGCGCGCACCGATACCGGTCACTTGACTCAATTCATCTTCCGTTTGCGGGCATAAACGCGCCAATTCGTGCAAAGTGGCGTCATGGAAAATCACATAAGCCGGAACGCCATGCTCTTTAGCTGTCTTTGCCCGCCATGAACGCAACTGCTCCCACAAGGAGCGCTCGGCTGGAGCCAAGGAAATCAGATCATCGCCAGTGCGTTTACTGGATATTTGCTCAATTTTTGTTTGTTGACGCAAACACACATTCTGCTGTCCTTTAAGCACAGCACGGCTCGCCTCAGTCAGATGCAAAGCACCGTGCCCTTCACTATCCGGTATCAACAAGCCCAGCGCAACGATCTGGCGAAATATCGCACGCCAGGTCTTTTCGGGTAAATCTCTCCCAATCCCAAAAGTACTGATCCTGTCATGATGCCATTCGTTTACACGATCGGTCAGATTGCCCCGCAAAACATCAATTAAATGACCTGCCCCGAAAATCTGTCCCGTACGATAAACGCACGACATTGCTTTTTGCACTTCCACCGTAGCATCCCATACTTTGGGCGGGTTTAGACAAATGTCACAATTTCCACACCCTGCTGTCTCGATGCTCTCACCGAAATAGCTTAACATGCGAGTACGGCGACAAGTAGTCGTTTCGCACAACGACAGCATGGCCTCCAGTTTGCGCGCAGCCACTTGCTTAAATTTATGCTGCGCCTCAGATTCTTCAATCATACGCCGCTGCTGAATAACGTCACCAAGACCATACGCCATCCAAGCGTTAGCGGCTTGTCCATCGCGACCAGCACGGCCTGTTTCCTGATAATAGCCTTCGATACTTTTTGGCAAATCCAGATGCGCAACAAAACGCACATCCGGTTTATCGATCCCCATGCCGAATGCAATCGTGGCAACCATGATGATGTTCTCTTCACGCAAAAATTTTTCCTGATTCAAGCTTCGCTGCTGCATGCTCATGCCGGCATGATAGGCTACCGCATGCAAACCCTGCTTTGTTAACCAAAGGGCGGTTTCTTCCACTTTTTTACGCGACAAGCAATACACAATCCCAGCTCCTCCTGGATGTTCCGCTCGGATGAAAGTCAATAACTGTGAGCGACCATTGGTTTTATCGACAATTTGATAACGAATATTCGGACGATCAAAACTCGAAACAAATACCTTGGCTATATCCAGCCCAAGTCGCTCAATGATTTCTTTGCGCGTATCCATATCAGCGGTTGCTGTCAATGCAATACGGGGAACCTCAGGGAAACGTTCATGTAAAACTGATAATTGAATGTATTCTGGCCGGAAATCATGCCCCCATTGCGAAACGCAATGCGCTTCATCAATTGCGAACAAGGCGATTGGAATGCGTGCAATCAGATTCAGAAACCGCACAGTCAACAAGCGCTCAGGCGCCACATACAACAAATCAAATTCACCCGCTAAAAGCTTTTGCTCAACTTGAATGGCTTCTTGTTGTGACAATGAAGAATTCAGCACTGCGGCACGCACCCCAATTTCGTGCAATGCAGTGACTTGATTCTGCATCAAGGCAATGAGTGGAGACACGACAATAGCAACACCATTACGCAATAACGCTGGAATTTGATAGCACAATGACTTACCACCACCCGTCGGCATCAATACTAGGCAGTCGCCTCCACTGGCGAGATGCGCAATAACTTCCGCTTGTTGTCCACGAAAAGCTGGATAACCAAAAACTTCCTTAAGTATGTTGAGTGCTTCGGACATTCAGAATTGAACTACTACAAATTGACTTTTACGAATCGTAAAGACTTCACGCATGATACTACAATAGAATGCACATCCAGACACTTGCATGTTTATTTCCATTCAGTCGATTGAATGACAGTTGTTAATGTCGTTTCAAATTATTCATGCGGTTGTGCTGGTATAATTCTATCTAAATGAACCTTTAATTATAAAATCCGTAACATTAGTTTGGAGAAATGAATATGGTGGTAGCTGATGTTTTGAAATTAATTCAAGACAATGAAATTAAATTCGTTGATTTGCGTTTTACCGATACCAATGGAAAAGAGCACCATGTCACCCTACCTTCGCACAATTTTGATGCAGATAAATTTGACGATGGCCATCCTTTTGACGGCTCGTCAATTGGCGGTTGGAAAGGCATTCAAGCATCCGATATGTTATTGATCCCTGATCCTGATACCGCTAATGTGGATCCATTCATGGATGAGCCCACGCTGCTGCTTACCTGCGACGTGGTCGAACCCGCTGACGGTAAAGGTTATAGTCGCGATCCACGCTCACTCGCTAAACGCGGAGAAATTTACCTTAAATCAACAGGCATCGGCGACGTAGCCTATTTTGGCCCGGAGCCTGAATTCTTTATTTTCGATTCTGTCCGCTGGCATACCGGCATGTCGGGTTGCTCGGTCAAAATTGAATCTGAGGAAGCTGCCTGGAGTTCGGCAATCAAATATGAAAGTGGTAATGTCGGTCATCGTCCTGCCATCAAAGGCGGTTACTTCCCGGTACCCCCCGTAGACGCATTGCAAGATATTCGCTCTGCCATGTGCCTAACTCTGGAAGAAATGGGTGTGGGGGTCGAAGTTCATCATCATGAAGTAGCTACCGCAGGTCAATGTGAAATAGGCACACGCTTTAACAGTCTGGTGAAACGTGCAGATTGGAATCAGATTCTTAAATACGTGATCCATAACGTTGCACATTCATACGGTAAAACAGCAACTTTTATGCCTAAGCCAATCGTGGGCGATAATGGTTCAGGCATGCATGTGCACCAGTCGATCTGGAAAGATGGCAAGAACTTATTCTCTGGCAACGGCTATGCAGGCTTATCTGAAATTGCTTTGTATTATCTTGGTGGTATTCTCAAGCATGCCAAAGCACTAAATGCCATCTGCAATCCCAGCACCAATTCATATAAAAGGTTGGTCGCCGGATTTGAAGCACCGGTCAATCTGGCTTATTCGGCTAGCAACCGGTCGGCAGCAATTCGTATTCCACACACCAGCAATCCCAAAGGACGGCGTATTGAGGTTCGTTTTCCTGATCCAACCGCAAATCCTTATCTTGCATTCACTGCATTAATGATGGCGGGTTTAGATGGTATCCAAAATAAAACACACCCCGGCGATCCGATGGATAAAAATCTTTATGACTTGCCGCCAGAAGAAGCCGCCAAGGTGCCCAATGCCTGCGCTTCGTTAGATGAAGCTCTGGAATGCTTGGATAAAGATCGGGATTTCTTGATTCGTGGCGGCGTGTTCTCCAATGATCTGATTGATGCATACATTCAGCTTAAGATGGATGAAGTGCTATTATTACGTAGCACCACGCATCCGATTGAATTTGATTTGTATTACAGCTTATAATTTTCAGAAAGCTCAGAAAGCTGAATGTACAGGGCAAGATGAATACCCACTGGATAAACGCATAGAATCTAATATATTTTAAGTGATGTAATAAGGAGGAATTGCAGTTCTTTTTTTGCTTTTCGATAAAGAAAGCTTTGATAAACTAATCAAACAGTTGTACTGTCATTAATATTCTTTCAGAAAAACATGAAAACAAAAATATTCTTGATTTTATTGATCTTTATACTGCCGATTGGCTTTCCACAAGCAATTGCCAGCTCAGAAATATATAGATATGTCGATAAAGATGGCAACATCACCTTTACGAATCGACGTATCCCTAATGCAGAAAAAATTTCTATTGCCTCATTTTCGAGAAATACGAAATCCAGCCAATCAAAACCAAGTTCAAATTTAAATTTTCCGCGTGTGACTGATACCACACAGAAAGGCCGTGATGTCATGCGTCGTGAAATTTTACAAAAGGAGCTTATCACTGAAGAAAAACTTTTTTCTGAAGCACAGAGTTTTTTGGATGAGATTCGCAGCAAGCCTGAATTCAAGAATAATTCTCAGGAAAAAACTGTGCAACTACAAAATAAATTGCTTCTGCACCAAAGAAACGTTGCGGCATTAAAAAAAGAGCTAAATCGATAAAATGCTGAGAAATTATTTCCTCTTCATAGCCTTAATTCTATATTTTAGTTTATCGCATGCCGGTGTCTACAAGCATACTGATGAGAACGGTAACGTAACCTATTCAAATATACCTTCCAACGATTCCAAACGCGTCGATTTACCCCCGATTATTGTTGTTCCACCTGTAGATACTGGCGAAGTTGAGGATCGAATTTCGAAGCGCAGAGAATCCATGAAACTCAAAGAGCATCGCGAACAATTGCAAAATAAAATTGCCGCGGAAGAGGCGCAACTTAATGAAGCCAAAAGTGAATACAAAGATGGCATGCCAGATCGCCTGGGTAGTGAGCGCAATTACCAAAGATACCTTAACCGGGTAGATCGGTTAAGAGAAGAAATCAGTGCACGCGAGAAAAATCTGGAATTGATGAAAAGCGATCTGGATACGATACCCGTAAAAACCAGATAAGCTGTATCGAAGCAATCTGTATTTATTTCAACGTTAAAAGATGGGCTAAGGATGGTTTTTATTCGGAGCGTAACCGCATACTTTTATCCATTTTTTGTCCTGCATCGATTCAGGGCGTTTTTAGTAGTCGACTAAACTACGAGATCAGGTGGAAAGCTCAACCCAAACAGGCGCATGATCCGAGGGACGTTCCAGTTTGCGCATTGTTTTATCAACGATACATGTCACACATGCGCTAGAGAGTTCGCCGCTCAGCAATATGTGATCAATCCGCAATCCCTGGTTGCGACGAAAAGCCATCATGCGATAATCCCACCAGGTATAGGATTTCTCAGGTTGTTCAAACAAACGAAAGCTATCAGTCAATCCTAAATTAAGTATATTTCTAAAAGCCGTACGCTCTGGTTCACTGCATAACACCTTTCCTTTCCAAAGTTCGGCATCATAGACATCACGATCCTCCGGTGCGATATTAAAATCGCCTAGTACAGCCAAATTTTTATAATCTATTAATTCTTGCTGTAGCCATTGAGTAAAGGCCGGCAACCAACGCAGTTTATATTCATATTTCTCCGATTCAACATGATCTCCATTCGGCACATAGGCACAAATGACACGTAAATCGCCATAAGTTGCAGCAATTATTCTTTTTTGCTCATCCGCCAAACCGGGTATTGCAGTAATTACCTTGCTTGCTTTTTGTTTACTGAGTATTGCAACACCATTATAAGTTTTTTGCCCGATGAAAACGGATTCATAACCTGCAGTCATTATTTCATCAATAGGAAAATTTTCATCGATTACTTTTATTTCCTGCAAACATAGCACATCGGGTTTATTTTCAATTAGCCAGTCAATGACTTGCGGCAAACGTACTTTGAGTGAATTAACATTCCAGGTTGCTAATTTCATAACCATAAACTATTTATACCCTATATCATCATTTTCGTAATAAGCCTCAGAGAAATCATCACATATCATTGCATTATGTTTAATGTTGGCCTGATCTTTGTGTCATTCGTGTTATCGAAAATTATTAAGTCATTAATATCATTGGAAATTAGCGATTATTCTAAATTAAAAAATCAATTCTCTCTATCAGCATAAAAGAAGCGTTCGACCTCTGCCAAATCCCGAGTACGCTTCATAGGTGGCAAACTCTGCCATATTTGTCTGCCATAAGCTTTTGTTGTTAAACGCGGGTCACAAATCATCAAAACACCGCGATCTGTCTCATCCCGAATCAAGCGCCCCGCGCCCTGCTTAAGATTGATCACTGCACGGGGCAATTGGTATTCCATGAAAGCATTACCACCTTCGTTATTAATTTTCTCGATGCGTGCTGATAAAACCGGGTCATCCGGGGGGGCAAACGGCAGTTTATCAATAATAACCAGCGATAACGCCTCCCCTCGCACATCAACGCCTTCCCAGAAAGACTGGCTGCCTACCAAAATTGCATTATTTAGTGTACGGAAACGCTCTAGCATATATGAGCGCGAACCCTGTCCCTGAAGCAGCAACGGGAAATCACCGAAGTCAGCGGAATTCTGCAATAACTCATAAATCCGCTGCATCGCGCGTAAACTGGTACAAAGGAAAAAAGCGCGCCCGCGGCTGGCACGCAGTACCGGCAATGCCGATTGAACAACCTGATCAATATAAGTTTTATGATGTGGTTCCGGTAAACCAAGCGGCACATAGAGCAGCGCCTGCTCAGAAAAATTAAATGGGCTGTCCCAGCAAGCAGTTTGTGCCATATTCAATCCCATTTCATTATTGTAATGGGAAAAATCCTTTTTAACCGACAATGTTGCTGAAGTAAAAATCCAGGCACGTGGTGATGCCATCATTTGCTTTTGGAAGATTTCAGAAATCGACAATGGTGTCGCATTGAATTGCAATGCCTGATGATAAACTTCAATCCAGCGGATATGGTCTTGCATTTCGGTTTCATTGCGCCAGCGCTGGATTAGATACAAATGATTGGTTGCACGCTGCCGGCAGTTTTCCAGTCCTTCAGATCGTTCTGCTTGACTTTCCAGTAGTTTTACCAAGTCAATCAACTGCTCCAGTAGCTTATCTAGTGCCACATTAAAATCCGGCTGTTGATTTGCCGCCGATAAAGACAACCGTGTGTTGTCCTCCTTGATGGTTAAACGCAAATCGCGTACAGTTTTTTCCATGGCGGCAATTGCTTCTGGCAGATGTACAAAATCACCGGCAGCTTGAATTGCTTCCAGTTTGGTATCTCGCACAAGATCCAACAATTGCCCAGTACTAATCGACTCACCAAAAAATAAGCTGGCCGTTTCCGGCAATTGGTGCGCTTCATCAAAAATGACCGTATTACAGGCAGGGAGTAATTCAGACAAGCCTTCATCACGCAGCATAACGTCGGCAAAAAACAAGTGGTGATTCACCACTACGATATCCGCTATTAACGCTTGCTTACGCGCTTCCATCACAAAACATTTTTTATAGCTTGGACATTCGGAACCCAAGCAGTTATCTCGGCTTGAAGTCACATGCTGCCAAATGGCAGCCATTTCAGGCACTTCGCTCAAGCCACTTTTATCACCGCTTTTACTGATGTTGGCGTAGCGTTCTATTTTTTGTAGATATTGGATCTCGTCACGATTGATAAAGCTCAAATGCGTATCCTGCAGGCTTTTTTCTAAGTGATAATGACAAATATAATTAGCCCGCCCTTTTAATAATGCAACCGTAATCGGCATTTTAAGCGCTGCGCGTAATGTCGGAATATCACGATTAAATAATTGATCTTGTAGCGTCTTTGTTCCTGTGGATATGATTACTTTGCCACCGGCTAACAAGGCTGGCACCAAATAGGCGAAAGTTTTACCTGTTCCAGTGCCCGCTTCAGCAACCAGAACCTCGTTCTTAGCAATCGCTGCTGCAATAGCTTGCGCCATTTCTAATTGCTGTGAACGCGCACGAAACCCGGTAATGTGATTAGAAAGTACGCCATCGGATGAGAAAATGGAATCAATATCAAGCATAGAATCAGATCTGCCGGAATTCCAAGGCTATACACGCATCACAATTTATTGGAAATGATATCTTCGGGCAAGATTGAAATAATTAGAATGAAACAATATAAATTCGGGATATCATATAAGCACAACATGTAACTTTCAGGATGAATAAATTTATTAGAAGCTATCCAAAAGAAAGAGCTATTCAGTGATGGTAACCAAGGTCACCGATTATCTGAATGTACCGAACTTTTAGCGCGCATTCGTCTGATTTCCTTCGGATCTATTATCAACGGGCGATAAATTTCGATTCTGTCGTTAGAATGTAATTGCGTATCCAATTGCACAAATTTTCCAAAAATACCCAACTTGTTTTTGGCTAGATCAATTTCTGGGAATTTCTGCAAAATCTCTGAGATTGCTAGTGCTTGCTCAACCGTACAACCCAACGGGACAGTGATTTTTCTCAGAATTTGAATATTAGGCAGTGCATAGGCAATTTCAATCTGAAGCACTGCAGTCATTTCTTGCCATAGATTTCTTCCGCCCGGTCAACAAAAGATTCGACGAAGCTATTCGCGATCATGTGAAACACCGGCCCCACCAGTTTCTCCAGGATTTTATTCGAGAAAGTGTAGTGCAAGCGGAATTTTATCTTGCAGGCATTATCGGATAATGGAACAAACTGCCAGTAACCATCCAGATGCTCAAAGGGACCATCCAGCAAGCTCATTTCAATCAAATCGGGCGGAAAGCGCTTATTTTTAGTGGTAAAGCTATGTCGGATATGATGATAGTTAATCTTAACTGTAGCATGCGTGGTCACCTCATCCTGCGGATCCACCGAAGTGCCGCCGCACCACGGAAGGAATTTTGGATATTCCTCAACATCATCGACTAATGCAAACATTTGACTGGCTGAGTATTCAACCAAAACTGATTTTTCTATTTCTGCCATAAAGTAAATCAACCCATATCAATGAGGAAACACCGAAAAACTGATAAAATATGCCTAATTCTAGTCATTCCCACCGCTTAATTCCTGTATGAGTATAGTACAAAATAAAAAAGCTTTTCACGATTATTTTATCGAGGAAAAATACGAAACAGGCTTAGTGCTGGAAGGATGGGAGGTCAAATCCATACGCGATGGTCGGGTTCAGCTAAAAGAAGCTTATGTCATTATTCGAAACAGCGCGTTATATCTCATTGGCAGCCATATTAGTCCACTTAAGACCGCCTCCACGCATATTAACCCTGACCCGGTGCGCACACGCAAATTGTTGCTGCACGCAGAACAAATTAGACGACTTATCGGCAAAGTCGAACGCGCAGGATATACTCTGGTTCCATTGGATATGCATTATAAAGCAGGCAGGATTAAACTGGAGATAGGTTTAGCCAAAGGCAAAAAACAACATGATAAGCGCGAGTCCGAGAAAGAAAAAGAATGGGAACGCACTAAACAACGCTTGATGCGTAACAAATGAAACAATTTACTACAATTCATCGATTTAATTTTATTTAATAACTTTTACGATTATGCAAAAACCTATTGCGACTTGGTTGCTTATTTGTTGTGTCATGGTATTTGCCATGATAGTGGTTGGTGGCGTTACGCGGTTAACTGATTCAGGACTCTCGATTGTCGAGTGGCAGCCTATCGTGGGCACCATGCCTCCAATCACGCAGGAAGATTGGGATGTGCTGCTTGAGAAATACCGCTCTTCCCCTCAGTACCAAAAAGTCAATAAAGGTATGAGTGTTGACGAATTTAAAAACATTTTCTGGTGGGAATACTTTCATCGTCTGTTGGGACGGCTTATCGGCATAGTATTTTTTGTCCCTTTTGTTTATTTTCTGGTTAGGAAAAGTATCGATCGATCCCTGGGGATCAAGTTGACAGGTATATTTATTCTGGGAGGGTTGCAGGGATTTATGGGATGGTACATGGTCATGAGCGGATTGGTTAACGATCCGCATGTCAGCCAGTATCGGCTTACCGCGCATCTTGGGCTGGCCTTTGTGATTTTTGCCGCAATGTTTTGGGTCGCTTTGGGCTTAATCACACCACAAAGCGAACACTCCAGGCTCAACGAAAAAATTCAAAGTTTGCGCAGATTCTCCTATAGCCTCACGTCATTAATTTTTATCATGATCCTGTCCGGCGGTTTTGTTGCTGGTATTCGCGCTGGCTTAGCTTATAACACCTTCCCGTTAATGAATGGGTATTTGATTCCACCAGATCTCTTCATCCTGGAGCCGTGGTATCGAAATTTCTTTGATAATATCACTACAGTGCAATTCGACCATCGATTGATTGCGTGGCTATTAGCTTTTTTAGTCCCGCTATTCTGGTTCAAAGCGCACAAGACTGAACTTTCCGGTACTACACGCCTTGCTTGTAATCTTTTTCTGCTAATGCTGGTAGTGCAAATCAGCTTAGGTATCACAACGTTATTGCAGGTGGTACCAATCCATCTAGCAGCTTCCCATCAGGGTGGCGCAGTATTGCTATTTGCAGCATCCTTATGGGTCAGTCACCGTTTCCGTGACACATCAAAAGCCGGGCAGGTTTGATTGCCCCGCTTTTATTCGACTTGTTAAAGGGCCTCAAACACCCCTGCTGCCCCCATACCGCTACCAATGCACATAGTCACCATGCCGTACTTCTGTTTATGGCGTCGCAATCCATGCAGCAATGTGGCTACCCGGATTGAACCCGTTGCCCCTAGCGGATGACCCAATGCAATTGCACCGCCCAGAGGATTTACTTTATTGCGATCCAGCTCCAGATCACGTATCACGGCAAGACTCTGCGCCGCAAATGCTTCATTTAACTCAATCCAATCCAAATCATCCTGCTTGATTCCGGTTTGTACGAGCACTTTGGGAATGGCTTTGATCGGACCGATACCCATAATTTCAGGCGGCACACCTGCAACCGAGAATCCAATGAATCGTCCTAATGGGGACAGATTAAAACGTTGCATCGCAGCCTCACTCATCAGAACCACTGCTCCGGCACCATCCGACATTTGCGAGCTATTTCCCGCAGTCACCGAACCTTTAGCAGCAAAAACCGGCCTCAATTTGGCCAATGCATCCAGGTTGGTATCGGCTCGCGGCCCTTCGTCGTTGTTTTTAACGATAACTTTTTCACGCACATTATGCGCAACCAAATCAGGACGCTTCTCGTCCACCGGATAAGGTGCAATTTCCTGTTGGAACTCACCAGATTCGATGGCTTTTATGGCACGCTGATGGCTGGTCAGGGCAAATTCATCCTGATCTTCGCGCGATACTTTCCACTGCTCGGCCACTTTCTCAGCGGTCATGCCCATCCCATAAGCGATCGCCACATTTTCTTCATGTTGAAACATCATTGGATTCATGGAAACTTTGTTGCCCATCATCGGTACCATGCTCATGCTTTCAGTACCGCCCGCAATCATCACGTCGGCTTCTCCGAGGCGAATACGATCCGCAGCCAAAGCGACCGACTGCAGGCCCGACGCACAAAAGCGATTGACTGTCATGCCAGCCACGCTATTGGGTAAACCTGCTAATAACAACGCCACGCGCGCAACATTGATGCCCTGCTCCGCTTCCGGCATGGCACAACCGACAATCACATCATCAATCGCTGTCGGATCCAGCCCCTCACATTGTTTCATCACCGTACGCAATACATGCACCAGCATGTCATCAGGGCGTACATTTTTGAACATGCCGCGCGGCGCTTTTCCCACCGGAGTACGTGCAGCAGCTACAATATAGGCTTCTTGAGTTTGCTTAGTCATAGGATTCTCCGTGAATCGTGATATCAGTTTCTA
This sequence comes from uncultured Nitrosomonas sp., assembly GCF_902826915.1. Classification (GTDB taxonomy): domain Bacteria; phylum Pseudomonadota; class Gammaproteobacteria; order Burkholderiales; family Nitrosomonadaceae; genus Nitrosomonas. The sequence goes on along the minus strand of NZ_CADEGP010000056.1, from coordinate 8,847 downwards.
AGTGGTTTACCGGTTTTCAGTGTATGTGCAATACGCGCCTGGGTTTTTTCGGTTGCCAGCAACTCCATGAATGCTGCCCGCTCCAACTCCAGGAACCAATCTTCATCGACCAAGCTGCCGGGGGTTAAATCACCGCCACACATGACATGCGCAACTTTACTGGCAATCAGATAGTCATGCTCGGAAATAAAATCACCTTCGCGCAGATTAACCAACTGACTTTTGATCGTTGCAATGCCAGTATTACCCGCCACCGGAATTTCCCGCGCGCGTAAGGGCGGACGATAACCCGCTTCTGCTAATGCTAAAGCCTGTGCTTTAGCCACGTGCAACAATTCAAAACGATGCATCACTACCGTATCAGCAAGGCGCAAATAACCGAGATCTTTTGCTTGCTCTGCGCCTTTGGCCAGTTCTGCCATCGCCACGGTCTGAAAATAATATTTGAGTGACGGAAAAGGGTCGCCGTCCTTGGCATTTTGTGCCGCTCTCATGGCAAACTCCTTACATCCACCCCCCGCGGGCAATAACCCAACGCCAGTTTCCACCAAACCAATATAACTTTCCAATGTTGCTACAGCACGATCGCAATGCATGACAAATTCACATCCGCCACCCAACGCTAAGCCATCCACAGCGGCAACGGTCGGAATCATCGAATAGCGTAGCGCTTGCGAAGCTTGTTGAAACTGTTTAATCATTGCTTCCACTTCTGCCAGTTTCTTGGCCATCAACGCATCAGCGAGATCCAATTCCCGCGCCACTTGCAATACTGTGGATTGCGCTGACTTCTTGAATTTTTTCAGGAATGACTGAAATGCAGTGGGTGGCTGCGGTGGCGCTCTGCCACCATGCTGTGCATCCGTCTTAGGTCGCTCGGTGGCTTTCTGCAAATTAGCACCGGCGGAAAACGGCGGTTCTGTTTGCCAGATCACCAGGGCACGCCAATCTTTTTCAGCCTCCTTGATCGCTTGTTGCACGCCTTCCAGCACATCGATACCAATCGTATGCATTTTACTTTTGAAACTAAGTATGGCGATGCCATCGCCGCTATGCCACATCCTTACGGCATCGGTCTCAAATATGGTTTGGCCATATACCGCTTCTTCGCCAACTAATCGATCAGGAAAAAGCTGGCGTTGATACACTGGCAGTGTTGAACGCTGTTGTAGCTCGCCAGAATCTGGAGCAAAAGAACCTTGGTCAGTATGCACACTTTGCTTATCGCTTGCTGCAATCGTCATTACCCATTGCGGCAATGGCGCCTGACTCATGCTTTTACCAGTAGCGATATCTTCCTGAATCCAGGTGGCAATCTGCTTCCATCCCGCTGCTTGCCAGATTTCAAACGGCCCTTGATTCCAGCCAAATCCCCAACGCACCGCCAGATCAAGATCACGTGCATTATTGGCAATCGCCTCCAGCTGCACCGCACAATAATGAAACAGATCGCGAAATATAGACCACAAAAACTGCGCTTGCGGCTGCTGGCTATTGCGTAGCGCAGCAAATTTTTCTGCAGGAGTGCTGTATTTCAACAATCGCTTCAGTTCTTCATCCACTTCACCCGCAGACACACGATATGTTTGCGATGGCAGATCAAACACATGAATTTCATTTTTTATTTTCTGATACACCCCGCGCTTGACCTTCTCGCCCAGCGCGCCTTTATCAATCAGGCCTTGCAACCAATCCGGCACCGCAAAATAACGATGCCAGGGATCACCTGGCAACGTATCGCGCATCGTATTGATAACATGCGCCAAAGTATCCAAACCAACGATATCCGCGGTGCGGAATGTTGCGCTTTTAGGACGCCCAATCAGCGAGCCCGTCAATGCATCAACCAGATCAAATCCAAAATTAAATCCCCGTCCATGATACATGGTCGCTAACAGCGAAAACACGCCGATACGATTGGCAATAAAATTGGGAGTGTCTTTGGCACGAATCACTCCCTTGCCCAGATCAGTCACCAGAAATTCTTCCAGGTGATCAAGCATAGCCGCATCGCTGTTTTGGCAAGGAATCAACTCGACTAGATGCATATAGCGTGGCGGATTAAAAAAATGTATGCCGCAGAAGCGGTGTCGCAATGCTTCTGGAAAAGCTTCTGCCAGTTGATTGATCGATAGTCCTGAGGTATTACTGGCAAAAATTGTATGTTCACCCAGATAAGGCGCAACCTTGATATACAAATCACGTTTCCAATCCACCCGTTCGGCAATCGCTTCAATCACTAGATCACAGTCTTTGAGCCGTTCCAGATGTTGATCATAATTCGCCGGTTGAATGCAGGCGGCTTTGGTTTTGATCGATAGCGGAGCAGGCTCTTGCTTTTTAAGTTTCTCCACCGCCTTAATTACATTGGCATTGGGATTATCTGTATCTCCCGGTAACTCAAACAACAATGTTTCGATATTGGCATTGACCAGATGTGCCGCAATCTGCGCGCCCATCACACCAGCCCCTAATACCGCCGCCTTGCGCACTAAAAAACGTTGATTTCTCAATTTCGCCTCCTGCTTGATCCGGTTATGGAATAAGACACTGTTCGTATTGATCGTAGCTGAAAGAGTACAAGCATGGAACCTAAAGCGCAAGCTTGTTTATTTTTGAAGCTAGGAAAATACCTGCAGCGCTTCACACCACCGACGCCTGAGCGTAGCATTGCAGTTGAAAAATGTTAACCCCAGATAAGCGCAAATTTCTCAGCGTCAAAACCTACGCTTGCACGTTCTCCATCGGTAATCAACGGTCTTTTGATCAGACGACCATTACCAGCAAGCATCGTGAGTATCTCTCGGCTAGATAATGCGGGCAATTGCTCCTTGATTTTTAATTCGCGGTACTGCACCCCGCTGGTATTAAAAAGTTTGTTCAGTGAAACATTGGCGCGCTCAACAATAGCGGCTAGTTCATCAGCAGCTGGTGGATTTTCGGTGATATCAATGAATTCGTAATCAATTTCGGCCTGCCGCAAAAATTGCTCCGCTTTGCGGCAGGTACCGCACTGCTTATAGCCATAAAATTTGAGCATAATCGTTATAACTCACAGTGTGTAAAATAATTATTCGCCATCTTTCGGCCCCCAGAACACAACCCAGGTACAAAAATCCGGGGAAAAGTTTTCAAAGCGGTGCTCCACATGAGCAGCAACAAAAAACACCATGCCCGGTTCAAACAGATGGCGTTCTCCAGCCACCACAAGCTCGCCCTGTCCAGATTGGATAAAATACAACTCATCCTGATCGTGCGGTGTTTGGATATCGGTGCTCTTGGGCGCATAAACCTCGACCGACATGGAACCATGCGCAAATGCCAACGTAAACGGTTCCCCCGTGGGCCATTCCGCACTCGCTTTGCCGGGTATACGTTGCATCAGTTCCGATAAGACTGCCTTCATCATGTCTCTATCACCTCACATTCTATTCAAACTGTGCTTTTAAGCAGCATGACAAGTATAAAGGATCACGGTAATCGAGACCACCAATCGTGGCACTGATACCGCATGCCAGTGATCATTCCGACGCATCCAAGCGATGCTCCATCCATTGCACAATATTCCTCAAAAGCTCGGTACGCGCAGGCTCTTTTAAAAATAGATGCTGGTGATAGTGAGAGTTGGGAAACGTCAGAATTTCGTTATCAGGGTGATGCTGTATAGTCGCATGAGCAAAATCCTTGCTGCCCCATGCTGGCGTGATCGGATCATGCTCCGAATACACCAGATAATAAGGTGTTGTAAATTGCGTCATCTGGCGGCGAAAATGCACAATCTCTGCTTCAATGCCTTTCACGAAACGCAGCAAGCTACGGCGAACAACCCAGCCATCATCACGCAGGCGTGCCTTTTCTTCTTCACTATCAGTCAAATAATCCTGTACCCAATCCGGGGCAATAGGCGTCACAAGGCTGCGCAAACCAGGCCAGGACAGTATTTCAAACAGGCTGTCCAAAATGGGCACAGTCACTAACGCTAATGCCTGATTAAAAATTAACAAAGGCAGGGGTTCATCCTGGGGGTGCAAGAAATGCGTTTCAGCATGAAAAGACAGTTTGATCAACGGATTCGCCACCCAACCGCGCCACCCCGGCGGTTCACTGACGGCAAACCCTGGGGCCAGAAAAATGACCCCGCCCACGCGTCTGACCAGATCAACCTCATCTTGCAGTTGTATCAAATAAGAAGCCGTCACCAAAGCACCCAAACTATGTGCAACGATAAATAATGGGCGTCCCGGATTGCTCTCTTTGTCGCACTGTGTAATCGTTTCTCTAAGCGCCCGATCCAGATTGCGTCGAAGTGGTTGCAAGTCCTTCAGCGTCGCTTGCGCTAGGTAAGCATCGCTGATTTCTTGTCTACCTGCACCGCTCGCTGACGCAAAATCGGCCTGTCGCAAAACCGGATTGGACAGTCCATGCGCATAATGATCAAAGCCCGAAACCATAAACTGCTGGGCAAAATAACGTGCCACCTCGCCATAACGTCCGATATGCTCGTTCATGCCGTGAACCAATAACACGCAAGCAGAGGTTTTTACAGAATCCGATGGAGAGAGCGTTCGCAGTATCATTAACCCATCATCATCATCGGACGGATCAATTCGAACTTCTTTCCCCCAGCGAGGATAAGGCTCATTGACGAATTTTTGATGTACACAGCCTGATAGCGACACCAGAAACAAAATCATACCTGTCAAAATCATCACTCGGTTATGCCAGCGAACAGCCTGTATTGGTTTCCGCTCTACTTCACTGGATAATTGCATACACAAAAAATTTTAAACGGTATACCATGAATCTTAATCAATGCACTTTCCAATATTTGCTAATGACCGTTTGAACGATTATTTGCAGAATTCTTCTCCATCTTGCGTTGAAGTTTCTTAACAGAGAAAAGCCATCTATGATTGTACAACGAACGATACGACTTAAATGGATACTCAAAATTGATGGATGGAATATTCTGTTTTTCCTTGTCTATGGGTATCTAATTTGTACATTAAATGCACATTCTTATTTTGAGAACTTAACTTTTCCTGATGCAGAAATCAGTGTGTTTGGAATCGCCGTGGCAATTCTGTTGGGTTTCCGGAATAACGAAGCATACAATCGATACTGGGAAGCTCGGACTGCCTGGGGTAGTCTGACAAATGCTTCACGGAATTTTACTTCTCAGGTGATGGGATACGTTCGCTATCCAAATTCGCAAATACCGGCACTTCAAGAAACCATAACAAACATCCATACTGAAATCATCTATCGACACCTGGCTTTTTTAAATGCCATTCGCTTGCAATTGCGGCGCGAGGAAACCTGGCAAGAACTGAAACCTTTTTTGTCCGACTCAGAATATCAAGAACTGAGCAAGGCGGCGAATAAAGCAACGCAATTGAACCATCGGCAGGCTCAGCGATTAAAGGAGCTGAATATGATGGGGTGGATTGATGAACAAGCCTATATCTTCGGACTGATGGAATCAATCAAAGCATTCTTTGCTGCTCAAGGCAGTTGCGAGCGAATCAAAACCACGCCATTGCCTCGCCAGTACGGTTTCTTCACCAAATCCTTTGTCTGGATTTTTGTGCTATTACTCCCATTAGGGCTTGTCCAGCATCTCGGATGGGGGACTTTACCGATTTATATAATCCTGGCTTCAATTTTTACCATCACTGAGCGTATTGGGCAACGTACCGAAGAACCTTTTGAACGAAAAATGGAAGACGTCCCAATGTCTGCTATTTGTCGTAATATCGAAATTGACTTAAAGCAACAACTGGGAGAATCTTCCATCCCTGCACCGCTAGAACCAGAAAATGGTGTGCTGATGTAATTCCTGCTCTCGATTATCGAAGCGAAATTGAATTACATTTTTTCACCCATTGTAGGATTAGCATTAAAATCCAGCTTAATGCGCTTCTTTATTTTCTGATCAAATCACCACGATATCCGCATTAGTCAGCGCCAATCCAACTCCAATGGTAGCGATCTGCACCGCAGCACCCGCGCCACTGCCACTGCCACTGCCACTGCCACTGCCATTAGCATCGTATATCAATGCATACATTGTTGTAGATGACGTTATCGTTCGCATCCAATGCATTGGCGCCGATTCTGAATCGACCGGCGGCTAAAGTGCCTGTTGCCGTCAAAACAGTGAAGATGGCATTCTCAAGCTGGATCGTGTCATTGACCACATTAAAATCGGTGATCGTATCAATCTGACCCATTGTAGTGAACCTGAAAATATCGTTACCGATTCCACCCGTCAACATGTCTCCTCTCTTTGTACTTACAAACTAACGCAAATTTGTGGTGCTCATTTTCAGTAATAATTTCAACTAAATGATTTATTCGATAATAGTTGACTTCTTTGAGTGGTTTTGTGCTATCTTGACAAACAAAGTTAATCAATAAACATAACTGATTGATATAAATAATATAAAATGAAACTCAATAAAGCATAATTTTAAGCCAAAAAAATAGCAATCTGAAAATAGTTTGTAGGTGTAATTTTTTAATCTGAAGAGAGATCACAATGAATAAACCCAGAGATTTTTTAACAGCTTTATTATGTGTTCTTTTAGTTTCTATCCTTACTACAGGATGCGCAATTTATGAAACAAAAATTCAGGCAGAGCCTCAACACATAATTAAAAATAATTTGCAACAATACTTCCTACCCAAAGGAATAATCTCAGTTAAATTGGAGCGCAGTGCGAAAGATGGGGTCTTAGTTATCGAATCCAAAGTGAAAATAGTTGCTGACAATCATCTAGAAAAATATTTCTTTCTAAAAACAAATCATAATTTTTTATATGATGATGAAAATATAATAGAAACTGATGAAGAAGGTTTACTTATATCGCTTAATGCTACTAGCACTTTTAAAGGTCCTGAAATTTTGGCGAAAGCAGCTGAAGGGTTTGGTTATGCCTTAAAACTCAGCGGTCCATTCATGCGTACGGAAAATATAGAACCGTGCGAAGATGATGGCAATCCTTTTTCTATCGAACTGCAATTTGATCCTTATGATCAAACAAGTATAGAAAACGTTAATAAAGAAATTAACACAAGGTGTTTTATGTTAGAGGCAACTGCGATGAAAGCAACGGCGATGGGAGAAATTCTGGATCAAATTGATGAAGACAACAAAGGGATTTTGTATCGATTGCGAACTTCGTATGAATATAAAATCTTTTCAATTAAAACAGACGAAAAAACAGTCGAAGGAAAACAATTTGTAGTTACTATTCCAGACAAAGATAAGATTGCTATCTTCAATTATGATCGTGGATTATTTGTAACTCGCAAGATAATGCTAGAATTTAAGAATGGTCTACTTACAAAGACTACTATGACCTCTCCAAGCGAGCTCTATGGTTTTATGCAATTGTTAGTTTCACCTCTGACGGGCGTTAGTGAAGCAATAATTGGTCAATTTGGTGTTGCAGCGGATCGGGCAAAAGCTGAAACGACTTATATTACAAACAAAAATGAATTAAGTGACCTTAAAAACCCTAAAACTAACTAATGGCGGAAGATCAGTAAGAGTAAAAAAGTAGCAAAAGAAGCGATATCGTTATTTGGAAGGATTTGTAGTACTTTTTTGTCCAATTGTGGTTCAGACAGACAATTACTCTGCATGTTAGCGTATGTTTGAACGAATATGCACAGAGTACCCACTTCTAGGTGGAAGAACCATATTTTCGTCTATCTGTTGCCGTCCGTGATAAATATCACATTGTTTTACCTAGCTTGTAGATAACATAGCAATTCCAATTCCTTAATGCAGATTTTCGGTAATTTCGGCGTAAATTAATTTATATAAAAGATATCTGCGCAATTTTGGTCTTGGTTCCCCGCTATGTAAATTTAAGGAGAAAACCATGTCGTTAAAAAAAATCACCTTGCTATGACTACAAGATATTTGAAAAATAAAATTATTATCTTAACAGCGATTGGCATTATATTTGGGCAAGTACCTTCCTCCCTTGCTCAAAACGTAGATGCAAACGGAAATATCCTCTATGATCAACTCGGAAATACACTTGGCAGTCTTGGCTTGGTGGGGACGGGGGTAGTAAGGGATGAGAAACACACTTGGTGCGTCTTTAACGACTGGGAAGCGAGAGACAGGATGAAAGGCACGTACAAGGGTGGCAATATCAACTTCAAAACAACTTTCGGGGGCACATGGTTCTGCGTTAAGAAGAGCTAGACTTTGTTAGATTGTCGGTGATCCGTAAGGTGGAACCATAGACGGGTTCCGCCGGAATGGAGAGGGGGGAGAGGATCTTAAATTTTTTACTATGCGGAAAACAAATGATGCCATCATTGCAGCCTATTGTATCGAACATCAGCTCACACTTCTTTTATAGATCTCGATTTTGATCATTTTGTTAAATATAGAGGTGGCTATACTTGATTGGACAGTTTTTCCCATATATCTTAAGTGGAAATCTCGTGGTAATGCCTACGCTGTATTTTGCATTGCAGGCAGGTTATCGAAGTAGAACTCATTTGGCGTTTTGTCGTCAAGCGCGGTGTGAGGTCTATATTGGTTGTAGAACATGAAATATTTTTCTAAGCCTTGTTTTGCATCACATACGCTGTCATAGGCGTGCAGATAGACCTCTTCGTATTTGACGCTCTTCCAAAGCCGTTCGACAAACACATTATCACGCCAGCTGCCCTTGCCATCCATACTGATCTGGATACCGTTATCCTTCAGCAGCCCGGTGAATTCCAAGCTGGTAAATTGGCAACTTTGGTCAGTATTGAAGATATCCGAGCTATAGTCAAATCTGGTGTATGAGAATCAAGCGACCTGCTGTTTTTGAT
>NZ_CADEGP010000055.1 GCF_902826915.1 uncultured Nitrosomonas sp. | reverse complement strand
CGTCAACTAACAGAAAGTCATCGCCCAATATGCGGATGTAATCGTTGCCCGTACCCCCATCGAACGAATCCGCGCCGCCGCGGCCGATCATGCGGTCATTTCCTTCTCCACCCTCAAAGCTTTCTGCCGCTTTGGTGCCGGTGAAAATATCGTCTCCCGACGTGCCGGGGAAATCCACCTCATCACCATCGGTGAAATCACTTCGTCCAAAGATGATGTAACTGGAGCCGGAATCATTACCATTCGGATCAGCACCATAAGCACCGACAATTAGATCGGCCAATCCGTCACCGTTGACATCTCCCGCGTCACTGACTGATGCACTGCGATCACGGATCGGCATTCCCTCCAGATAGAAACCGCTACTACTATTGAGATCAGCTAAATTCATCGTGGCATCGAACCCCGAAGCTTTACCAAAAAATACATAATTCTCAGAGTTACCACCAATGATAACATCACCAAACCCGTCACCATTGACATCCCCTGCACCACTCACTGACAGGCCCAAACTTTCGCCTGCCTTATCACCATCCAGACGAAAACCATTACTGCCATCAAGATCAGACAGGTTTATCGTCGCGTCGAATCCCGAAGCCTTACCAAAAACCACGTAACTGGAGCCAGAAGAAAATCTACCGTTCGGGTCAGCATTAGGATCGCCAATCAACAAATCATCAAATCCGTCACCGTTGACATCCCCTGCTGTACTGACTGACTTACCTAATAAATCAAAACTTGCCATCCCATCCAGACGAAAACCATTGATTCCATCAAGATCTGACAAATCCATCGTTGCATCGAACCCCGAAGCTTTACCAAAAAATACATAATTCTCAGAGTTACCACCAATGATAACATCACCAAACCCGTCACCATTGACATCCCCTGCACCACTCACTGACAGGCCCAAACTTTCGCCTGCCTTATCACCATCCAGACGAAAACCATTACTGCCATCAAGATCAGACAGGTTTATCGTCGCGTCGAATCCCGAAGCCTTACCAAAAACCACGTAACTGGAGCCAGAAGAAAATCTACCGTTCGGGTCAGCATTAGGATCGCCAATCAACAAATCATCAAATCCGTCACCGTTGACATCCCCTGCTGTACTGACTGACTTACCTAATAAATCAAAACTTGCCATCCCATCCAGACGAAAACCATTATCACCGTCAAGATCGGACAGGCCCATCGTCGCGTCGAATCCCGAAGCCTTACCAAAAACCACGTAACTGGAACCGGAATTCTGCCCGTTCGAGTCGTCACCAGGAACATCAATCAACAAATCATCAAATCCGTCACCGTTGACATCCCCTGCAGTACTAACTAATTTACCCGAGTAGTCATATGACGCCACTCCATCCAGACGAAAACCGTTACTACCATTAATATCCGACAGGTTCATCGTCGCGTCGAATTCCGAAGCCTTACCAAAAACCACGTAACTGGAGCCGGAATTCTGTCCATTTGGATCAGCACGAGGTGCACCAATAATCACATCATCAAACCCGTCACCGTTGACGTCTCCCGCACTGCTGACCGAATACCCCGAATAATCATCCCCCTTCACACCATCCAAACGAAAACCATTCATACCGTTCAACAGGGATAAATCGATGTTTCCATTTGCAATAAAATCTGTAGTAACAATATTCGCAATGTTCAGCACTGCACGATCATGCGTAAACACATGAAAGCCACCCTGAATACCGTTATCCACCCAATCGCTTAATCCGGCAACATGATCACCGTCATTACCTTTAACGATCAATATGTTGGTTGTATCTGACAAATTGACTACGCTCTCTGATGTTAAGGTCAAGATGTTGTTGCCGCTACCATTCAGATCTATCGTTTCAATGCCACTGATTTTTCCCTGAGTATTGGCCAAATCCAGATTCATCCCACCACCATCCAGGCCCAACGTATCATTCCCGCTGCCTCCGTCGACCAACTGAAAATCCAGATCGGATACCCGGATGGTGTCGTCATCGTTACCCCCATACATCACATCCGCACCACCACCGCCAATCAATAAATCATTGCCATCACTGGGATCAAAGTGTTCCGCAGCCGCAGTGCCTGTAAAAACATCATCTGCAGGCAAGCCCACATAAGTTACAACACCATTAAATTGACTGGCACCAAAAATCACATAAACAGAGCCGGAGTTATGGGTATTCCAATCAGTTCCTGTCGCAGCAAGCATGAGATCGTCAAAACCGTCTCCATTGACATCCCCCGCACTGCTCACAGAATGGCCTGATCTATCACCCGCAGCTACCCCATTCAGACGAATGCTGTTAGTGCTGTCAAGATCAGACAACTTTATCTCGGCATCAAACCCAGATGTCTTGCCGAACATCACGTAACTGGAGCCGGAGTCCTCTCCATTCGAATCGCCTCTGGAATTGCCAATAATCACGTCATCAAAACCATCACCGTTCACATCCCCGGCAGAATTCGCCGAGATAACCTGACCTGCTCCATCCAGATGAAAGCCGTTGCTGCCATCAAGATCGGATAAATCCATCGTCGCATCAAAACCCGCAGCTTTGCCAAATACCACATAGCTACCTGAAGAGCGCCCACTGACAAGCACATCACTATAACCATCACCATTGATATCTCCGGCAGCTCTGACAACGCTGCGGTCCATCACCGCACCGTCCAAACGAAAACCGTTACTACCGTCAAGAGCGGACAAACTCATGGCGGCACTGAATCCCGAAGCTTTGCCAAACACGACATAGCCGGAGCCGATATGGAAACCGTTTGAATCTACGCTAGAAGCGCCAATAATCACATCATCAAAACCATCTCCGTTGACATCCCCAGCACCGTCGACTGAATAACCTGAAAGATTAAGCTCCGCTATGCCATCCAGCCGAAAACCATTGGTTCCATCAAGCCCTGATATATCCATCGTCGCATCAAAACCTGAAGAATTGCCAAATACCACGTAGCTGGAACCGGAATAACTGTCATTCAGCGGTGCGCCAATAATAAGATCACCCAGACCGTCCCCGTTAACATCTCCTGCTCCACTAGCTTGAACATCCAGTCCTGCTTCCAGACTAAATCCATTGCTGCGATCAAGATCAGAAGCTTTGCCAAATATCACGTAAGTGTCGTTAACAACGGTATCGCCATAAAAATTATCGGTTTCTGTAACCACAATCACGTCATCAAAACCATCACCGTTAACATCACCCACGCCATCGACAGTATTTTTCGACCAACCGTTACTACCTGCACGAAAACCACCCAAATTACTGCTGGCGCTAAAGCCCGATTCCATTCCAAACACTATATAACTATTCCCTGAATACTCCCGAAAATAGGTAGTACTAATGGCCACATCGTCAAAACCATCGCCATTCATATCACCTGCGCTACTAAGCCAAAAACCCGACAGGTAATATGAAAGGCCATCTATACGAAAACCGTTACTGCCATCAAGACTGGATAAATTGATGCTGGTCGTTGTTGTCATTATTTTTGCCTCCAAAATAAGAAGTGATTTGCGGGCATTTCATCAACGTTGAAGTCATCCACCATCATCACTGCCGTCCACCGGGCAATTTGATGATCGGGACGCTGATCAGCCGGACATTACATCGCATACCGCAAATCGTTCATTTAAATTATTTTTATAAGAATATGTTGACGAGATCAGGCACTGTGGCACAAAAATACTTTGATGACAATTCAGATAATTCTGACTGTTTGTGTAAGAATTTTATTGGAATTTTTTGCATGCGCTTGTTAAAACATGCAAAAAACTACTCCCTGACTGGATTAATAACGAGTGATAAAACTAAGAGAGAGGATAGATTGCCGGGATCTTCAGACGGTCGTTTTTTGGTATAGCATCCGGTAACGGTGGCATCAATGGTGTGATCAAAAAAATCAGGCACTTCATGATGTGAGAATCGTATTATTTTCTACAATCAATATGCTAAGCGAACACTTAAATTAAAAAAGCGCCCGCGGCGGAACTGGCGGCTAATTTCGTCTCCTTGCATGATACGTACATCATCATCGAGTAAATTCTGCATGCTAATCTGTGTCGACAATCCTTTGTATAAATTCTGACTAACGACAAAATCCAGTTGCTGAAAGGGCTGCTCATACTTGTCCGGTGCGGAAAGCACACCGGCTGCCATGATCCGCTCGCTGGCAACGTTGTATAGAAGGGTTGCTTGTGTTTTCCATTTTGGATTGTCATATCCAACCTGGAAATTCACAATATGCTCAGAGTGCCCTTGCAACGGCCTATTATTTGTCGTTTGAGCGATAAGATTCTGAGCAGTTAATTTAACATTGGACTGAGACCACGTGTAATTGCCACCTACATAAAAATTCTGCAACTGTGGGTGTACAAAATCCAGTTTCTTTAATACCTCCAACTCAAATCCATAAACACTGGCTTTGTCAGCATTCTGGAATGTGTTCAAAGCTCCGGTGCCAGGTTGAGCGACCAATTCTATGGGATTGGTTAAATCTTTCCAGAAAAAACCGGCAAATATATTTTCAGTCGGAGAGAGATAATATTCCCAACGCAAATCCCAATTGGTAATTGCAGTTTGTTTTAATAGAGGATTACCAACAGTTTCTTGATTAGTATTCATATCAAAAAAAGGAGCTGATGATAATTCCCTAAAATCCGGCCGCGATAACGTTTGACTAAACCCTGCCCGAAGTTGCTGCTTATCGGTAAGAAAAAAAGTGGTCACCACAGACGGTAGCATATCAACTCGATTCAGTTGTGCTGTTGTCGGCTGGTTTCTTAAAAACGTATTAACTTTCTGATCATTATCTTCCCAGCGTAGCCCGCCAGTAACATTAACTCTGTCATAAGACAATAAATCTAATTTGCCATAATAAGCCAATAAATTCTGGGAAGCAGTATATTGATCACTTTTACGTGTTACGTCGCGCAACTGAAATCCATTTGCACCGATATACTGCGGCAATAAAATACTTTCAACAGATGATTGTGAAGTAATGGCAGTATTGGATGCATCGGGGCCAAATCTAAAGTAACTAAACCTTTGTGCGCTTGCATCTCTACTTTTGGTTTGGGTAATAACGCCACTACTCAACGTTAATTTATGATTGGATGTGAGTTGCAGTGGCAATTTTCCATCCACTCGCCAGCTTTGATCTTTATCGATTAAGTCTGCATACGTGATGACATTACTATCCGCTCTTTGAGAGAATATAAAATCACCAGTCGCGGGGCTTGCATCATAGCGATAATCCCTCGTTTTAGGCTCATCCCTGTTGGCAGTAGCATCGGTATATAGCCAATTGATAGAGAAATCTTTCAACCAATCAAATCGATGTTCACCGCCAAATTGGTTCGTCAATAATTGATTAGAGAAGAATCTCAGCCTCGTCCTCCGAACTTCAGTCGTTTCCGCGTCAACGAAACCTTGAGAAACCCTTGCTTCATCAATTGATTGACGCAGAAACATTGTCTTGGCAAATAACCGGTGACTGTCTTTGTATTCAAGCTCGGTCGCCGCATAACCCGTTACTGCCACTTCACGCAACGATCGCTGCACATCCAGGTCTTGAGTCTCAATCAATCTAGCAGAAGCAAATTCACGATTGATTTCATTTTGCCTTCTGAATTCCTGCTTCCAACCCGCCGCGGTAATATAGCCTACCCTGAAGTCACCGAAAGAAAAACTATCTCCCATGGATGCCTGAAAGCCGGTATCGGGTCCTTGTTTATTCCTGTTAACATCCCATACCCCTGATAAATCCTCGCCAAGCCCCTCAAGTTGTCCAGGAGTAACGCCATTTGGATTGAACACAGATGCTGGTTGCAAATTTCCATTTTGAGTTGCATTTGCAAGTGAATCCGGTAATGCACGCGCACCATCGTCATAACTGGTAAAATCAGTTGCTCCTCCTTTATATGTCAAACCATCACGGAAGGTGGTATTGTCATTAATGCCCGTCTGCAAATTGAGATTGAAAAAGAATGCATCGGGAATACCGCGAGTTCGTAACTCCACTGTTCCGCCAGCAAATTCTGCCGGACGATCTGGAGAATAGGTTTTTTGTACTAATACACTCTCAAGAATGTTGGTCGGAAAAAGATCCAATGGCACCACACGCCGAGTTGGATCCGGACTAGGGACTGCTGCACCATTCACCAATGTAGTTGAGAATCGCTCACCTAACCCACGGATAAAAATAAACTGACCGCCTACCAGAGTGAGACCGGATGCTCTTCGTAACGCACTGGCAGCATCACCATCGCCGGCTCGGCTAAATTGTTCAGCACCCAATACAGTAGAAACAGATGTTGCCGCTCGTTGCTCTTCAATTACCGAAGCAACAGTGCCCGCCAGATGAGGCTCCAGAACCACATATTCAGCCAATTCAACTCCTGCAGGAGTAAGTTTGAAGCTTAGCTCAGTGGTTTCTCCGTCAGTAATTTTGACATCATCCTGCGTTTGGCTACTATACGCGCTATGTAACAAAGAGATACTGTAACTACCCGCTTGGATAGTCGCAGTTACCCGGCCTTGTTCATCTGTTCTTAACTTCTGAGTGGATCCACTCAGAAAAACTTGCACATCCTTGAGCGGTTTCTGCGTCTCTGCAGATATCACTTGCACAGCAATAGCACCCTCTCCTTGATCTTGGGGTTTGCTTGCTGCTGCATCAACACCCGCCATCGTTCCTGTAACAGAACTTTCAATATTCAATAGTGGCTTCTTTTTCCCGGGATAGAATGTAATAAGAATTTGCACGTTTTCAGCTGGATCCAACGGCAAGTCGAAAGTAAATTTCTGATCTTGCGTTTGAATAGCAAATAGATAAAATCCGGGCGGCAATTTTCCAGCAATACTGCCGTTGGCATTGGTTCTTAGCGGCGAATCCGCATCCGCAAGCCAGCTATAAGTTGAGGGCGTGGCTTCAAAGATTAAGGCTGCATTGGATTTATCATACGATTCACTGGTAATCAATAGCTCTGCATTTTCAATCGGCAGCCCATTCTGAAATAAATGAACAGAAAACTCGGCTTTCTCGGCATTTCCCCAGGCAAAATTGTTGATTACAGTAATCGCGAATAAGCTGCAAAACCAGAAGATTTTTTTAAAATTTACATTCATTTAGCGTATCAAGCCCCCTCTCCACTTACAGCACACTGTTTCATGGAGATAATCCTTTAATTATTAGATGACAGAAAGAGCTCTCTCGAGTGGATATTAAGGCAGCATAGTCAGTAGATGCATCAGGCACATTGCCATGGTTCGTTCTTGCATGCTTCCATCAAACGCCGAAGTTCAGTGGCCTTGCGAAAAAGCTCGGCGCTCTTGAGATGCTCCAAATGCTTATTGACTTCGGAAAAACGTCGACTTGAAAAAAGCGCATAAGCCAATGCGTAGCGCACATCCTGATCTTCCAATAAACCGGTACGGTACAAACTGGATTCCATGTTGGCGGCACGCTCGAATTGCCTTAATGCCAGTAAAATCGATAATCGTTGTTTCAATTTCACTTTTTGATCACTAATGCTTTCATTGAGTGTCAGCGCCTTGTGGAAGCGACCTGCGCGCCGGTAAATTTCGGCAGCTTCAGCCTGCAGATTAGGATTCGATAACGCGGCCTGTTCCAGGATAAATGCCGCAGAATTCAAATACCCTTGATCAAGATAGGTATGCGCCAGCAGTTTTGCCACCATTTCTTCATGCGGGTATTGCAAGCGTGCAACTTCCAGGATATTGATCGCTTCCTTATATTCCCGGCTCAAACGCAATGCATTGCCGAATGCGACATAATCCGCAGCGGTTGCGTTAGAGCGTTTAAAATATTCCCGGCCTAACCTGATAGCTTCCTGATAAAGTCCCAGCTCGACAAAATAAAATACCTTGCGCTTGAGAAAGCGGAAATCGGATGGAAAAGCTCGTTGCCCTTCATTCAGGGTGTTGATTGCCGCTGTGGTTTGTTGCAAATGCCAATAGGATTCCGCCTTCATACTGATTAGAACCGCATCTTTGTTAATCAATGCACCTGCTTTTTTAATGGCATCAATGGTATTTTTGTAATCTTTAACCCCAAAGTAAGCTTGTGCCAAATAGATGAAGATCGAGGGATCTTTTTGCCCATTTTTGACGGCTAGTTGCAGGCTGTCTTTGGCTGCCTCAAGGTCGCTCAGTCCCAGATACGATAAGCCTTGCAATGTATAGAATCTAGCCAGATCGGTTTTTTTATTTCCTAGATCGACACTTTGCAAAGCCAGCAAAGCACGGTCATGATGGCCATCTTTTAACATGACTGCAGCCAATTCAAGAAAATCGGTTGGCTGCGTCTTATTATCGTTCGCTCCAGCGGAGTGAGCGTAACAACTCAGCGCGATAGCGGCGCAAATCAGATAATGAAACTGCCAGGTCCAACGGTTTTTCATATCAACTATCAAGATAAATCAAAGCGAATTTTTTGTTTGGCCCAGACACGAACAATGTCGCCTTTGTACTTCGCCGGTTCAAATTGCCAGGCACGAATGCCTTGCAGCGCTGCCGCATCAAAAATTCCGGATGGACTGGATTCCAGCACTTGTACCTGATTGACAGAACCATCAGTTTCAACCAATACCGACAGAACAACATAACCCTTGACTCCATTTCTTTTGGCTGTCGGCGGGTATTTGAACGATCCGCGTGCAATCGGTTTTGGTGGAATATCCACCAAATCGGCTGTCATGACAGCATTACCGGTTTTACCGAGCAAACTGTCGTCAATGTCGCGTTGCCCGTTATCCAGGCCCAGCGAGCCTAGATCTATGCCGGAAAGCGCAGTATCCAGTCCTTTGAAAGGCGTGGGTGCTTGTGGACGGGATACTTGTCTTTTGGGCTCCACTTTCTTAATTTCTTTCTTGGGTTCTTGTTTGATTTCCCGCGTCATGGAAATCTCTGTCACTTCTTGAGGTGGTGTTCTTTCAATCTTTCCCATGTAGTGATTTAATATCACGATCAGCCCAAACACGAACACCAGGCCAAATAACATTGACACGACTCCAGCCACATGTTGTTTCATATTAATTGTTCTCATTTTCTCTACCCCGCTTCTTTTTTAGTTGCAACACCAACGCTTTCGGCCCCTGCCAAACGCGCCTGATCCACTACTTCTACTAATCTTCCTGCCGGTACACCTTCATCCGTTACTACCAGAACAATTTTGTTGGAGGCAGTACTTAGCGCATCACGTAACTTGCTTTGTATCAACCACAGCCGAACGGGCTCACCATCCATATAAGTATCTCCGTTGCGATCAATAAATAAACGAATCGCCTTGCTCGAAGCCGCCACGGCGCTATTAGCTTTGGGCCGCTCTAATTCCAGCTTCATATCTTTAACAAAAGTCGTCGTCACCATAAAAAAGATCAATAAGATAAAAACGATATCGATCAATGGCGCCATATCGATGGTGGCTTCGACTTCGGCAGATTCTTGGTTTCTCATCATGAAGGACTCTTAGTTGGGTGATGACTATGGACTTGGTGACACAGCAAATCTTTGGCTTGTGAAAGATCCAACTCTATTTGGTGCTGTTTTCGGTTTAGGATGCTGTGTGCCAACAAGCCGGGAATGGCGACTGTAAGACCCATCTGGGTAGTAAACAGAGCCTGTGAAATACCACCCGCAATACCCCCGGATTGGGAATACAAAGTCATTGTTGCCAATGAATCGAATGTTTCGATCATTCCAATCACAGTTCCCAATAAACCCAACAAAGGGGAAATGATGATGATGATGCGCACCAAAACAGAAAATTTACGGATCTCTCTTTCATATTCATAAAAAGCCGCATCCAAATGGCGCCGCAGATTTTTCACGCCTTTTTTTTGCAACCGAACACCTTGCTTAATAGCCTGAGCAACGATACCTCTGGCCGGTTTGTCATCATGCTGCTGGTAATATTTCAACAAGTCGCGCACACCGATTCTTTTAAGCGATTTCATCACCCAAAATCGATAACCTAGGCCATACCAAAGCAACAGGATACACAGCACTAAAGGAGGCATCACAATCCCGCCCGCAGCAAGCAATTGTTTTATGATCAGAATGTATTCTGAAAAATCCATTTCAAGTATTACCTAAAGCCAGAGCAGTCTCGTCCACAGTGGGTACATTCACTTCATCGATATCAAGCCCACCACCCAAAAAAACATTAATGATTCTGAGTGCTGAATGCTCCATGTCACGTTTAATATTTTTGGCCCAGGAGGACAGCAATGAACCCAGCATCAATATTGGAATCGCTACGATCAAGCCCAGTTGCGTTGTTACCAAGGCAATCGAAATGCCATCCGACAACAACTTAGGATCGCCTGTGCCAAATTCGGTAATCATGTCAAAGGTTTCGATCATGCCAGTTACCGTACCCAGCAAGCCGAGCAGGGGCGCTACGGAGGCAATCACCAATATCGCCGCACCAAAACGATCTAATGGGCCGGATTCTTGCAGAATGGCTTCGTATACGATGCCTTCCATGTGATCTCGGTCATCTTTCAAATGACGCAGGGTATAGTGCAACACACGCCCGATCGCCGATGAATTGTCTTCACAGCTTTTCTTGGCAACCTCCAGATCACCGGAAGCTAACTGGCCAATAATTTGTTCCGTCAATTGCTGGTTGTTAGAACTATTTGTTCGTAATAACTTCGCTCTGATCAGAACCAACAAGACCGCAACACCACCTAGCATCACGATGATCCAACCAATTGGGCCACCAGAATCAATAATACCTATGATGTTTTTTTCAGGAGATTCATCAATTGCACTGGTGCGTGATTCAAATAAATACAACTGCAAAACATCGGGTTGTTCATTTTTGCTTAAAGTAGCCGCGTTCTCAGCACCCGCATTTTTCCAAACCTTGAAATCACCGCCACCCGCAGGCACCAAACTTCCGCCACCGTCGTCACTGATGCCATAGGCTGCAATATTACCCAGATGAATTAATGATCCTTCAACCTGCTTACCGCTGGCTAAGAAAAAATGCCCCGCTTTTGTCTGAATTGCACCGAGATTTTGGAGTAAAGACAATGCTTGCTTAAACAAAAAATTCACTTTGATTGGATCATTATCCTTGGCTTCTTTCATCGCTTCGGGCATTTCTATGCCATGATTCTTCAAGGTTGCTTCTGCTTGCAAATAAGTGGTTTCCAGAGCATCGCTACGTTCTACCACCGCAGCTTCCTTATGCTCTGATTCGGTAAGTTGTGTACTTAGCTGATCAATTTTGGCTGAACGCTCAACTGAGCTGCGTTCAAGCGCATTGACTTTTCCACTCAGCGCCTGCTCCTCTCGATTGGCGCTGGCTTGATAGGTTCTCAAGCGCTCAGTCAATTCGCGTTTCTGCGCTTCCAGAAAAGCATATTCACGCTTATAAGCCGTCTCCAAGCTGATGGTATCTTGCTTGGCTGAATTTTGTTTTTTGGCAGGAGTCGATTCAGGTTTTCTTTCAGGTACTGAAACCGATACGTTCTCGGCGGCTCCTGTGTCTTTCTGATCTTGCGCGAAAACCAAACTGGACGAGACTATTAACACTGTCAGGATTGATAATATTATTTTCATTTTTTTAACGGATTCGGTAATTCAAAATAACCTTGGCGAATTTGCTTCTTCAATGAATCAAATAAATTTCTGATTCGCTCCCTATCACCGGCGTTATCCACGATTTCAAACTGCCAGCCGCCTTGTGCCAGTTTTTTAGCCATTCCACTTTGGTTGTCCTTGGTTTGGAAGAAGAGAAACACCGTACCCAGTTTCGCGATATCCACCAGAATTTTTTCTCCATTGAGCATTATTGTTTGCTGGTAAATGCCATTCTCCTTACTCAATCGAATTTCATCTTCGATCAATGACCAAGTTTGGTTGACTGCTTTATTGGGATCTATTTGCTGATTGATCAAATTATTTTCCAGGTCACTGATAGCCTTAACGCGATCTTCCATTTTGAATGGAAATCCGGTTTGAATATGCAACCTATACTCACCCAGTGCCGCCAGCAGAACTGGCTTCAGACTTTCACCTGATTGCTCTGCCTGTTTCGCTACAACACCCAATTTTTCGATGGAATGTTGCAACTTCTCGATACTCAGTTTTTGTCGTCGTTCTTCAACACTCAAATCTGCCAATTGCGAATTAAGCGCAATCATTCTGCTACCATGCTTTTCTTTATCAAGATCCAACTGCGTCTGAAGTGTTTCGACCTCACCGCGAATTTTGGCCAATGATTTAGCCAAGTTTTCCAAGCTATTCCCCATCGCTACTGGAGTAGTTAACAACAAGATCACTAAGCCGAAGATTGAAACTATTTTTTCTGGAAAATGGGTATGCATAAATTCCTCATCAACAATGCCATGCATACTACAAGTTGAATATTTCACTTTCATGACATTTCGATGTCATTTAATTAATTCCTATCGCGATCAATAAACTTCGCTTTGACCAATGCATGCTTAGGTGACCAGATCTTTTGAGATGTCATACATCTTTCATATTGCTGCACTAAGATAAGCATCCATGTCACTCAATACCGGAATCGCAGAATGATTAATCCCAAGGTAATAAAAGGAAGTGGTACATTTCAGTTAACCGATACCGATTGGCACATTCGTGCCATTCAGTTGATTGTGGGCGTCCTGATGCTTGCACTCTATTTATGGATAGGTGCGGGCATTTTGAATTTAATATTGAGTCTGCTTGATATTGTAAAAAATGGGTGGGCACATGTTGCCGAGCGCATCATCGTAGATATCGTGCTGATCTTGGCATTACTGGAACTGATACGTATCTTGCATTCCTACTTGGCTCTCGGGCGTGTAAAAGTAACTTTCATTCTGGATGTCGCACTGGTCGTGTTGATCGGAGAATTGATCGGACTTTGGTATAAAGAATACACCTTGCTGGAAGTGGGTCTCCATATTGCTGCCATTACAATACTGACGTTACTGCGGATTGTTTCCATTCGTTTTTCACCTGATGCGGTTGATTGACTTGATTGAAATCACGTGCATCAATCAACTCTCCATAAGATAAATTTATGACATTCATCAGATTGTCATAAATATGTCATGCTTTATTAATATTATTACAACATCTATTAGCTGATAGTGAATATCAATGGAGTAGTTGATGGCTGTAACAATACTGATTGTCGAAGATGAACTTGCAATTCAGGAATTGATCGCGCTTAATTTAAAGAAAGCCGGTCATATGGTTTTATGTGCGAGTGATGCTGCACACGCAAAACTTCTGATTAACAATGTGTTACCTGATCTAGTGTTGCTTGACTGGATGTTGCCTGATATCACCGGTTTGGAGTTTGCACGAAACTTGCGACGCGAGGAACGCACTAAAACCATTCCGATCATCATGTTGACAGCCCGGATTCAAGAAAACGACAAAATTGCCGGTCTGGAAGCTGGAGCAGATGATTACATTACTAAACCATTCTCACCCCGTGAGTTACTAGCGCGGATTAAGGCGGTGCTGCGTCGTCGTTTACCCGAGATGTCCGATGAAATTATAGAGATTGGCGGTTTGAGGCTGGACCCCACGACACACAGGGTGCATGTGTTCCCCGAGTATGATTCTACAAAGCTCACAGAAATTATACTAGGACCCACAGAATTTCGCTTACTGCACTTTCTCATGGCGTATAAGGAACGCGTACATACGCGCGCCCAATTGCTTGACCGTGTCTGGGGTGATCATGTTTTTATCGAGGACCGTACCGTCGATGTACATATCCGCAGGCTACGTAAAATTCTTGAAACAGTAGGCAAAGAGAATCTGGTACAAACCGTGCGGGGAACTGGTTACCGGTTTTCTGTCGAATGCAGCGAAGAAAGGATAGGATAAAATCTAGAAGGCGGGTCAATTGCAAAATGTAGTAGTTGCGACCCGATCTGACACGCATTGCGTCAAACCGGGTAACTGTCAGATCAAGTCTGACCTACTAAATGACCTGAGAAATCAGATCAAAACTAGCACAGATTAAATTACCACAATATCCGCATGGGTCATGTCCAATCCAACACCAACCATAGCTATCTGCTCCGCATCGCCAGCGCCATTGGCATCCGCATCATATAGCAATGCACCTGTCGACTTGTTATAAATGATGAAGTCATTCGCATCCGACGCTTGCGCACCAATCTTAAACTGACCAGCAGCTAACGTACCTGTAGTTGTTAATGCGGTGAAAACTCCATTCTCTAATTGGATAGTGTCATTGACTACATTATAGTCAATGATTTTATCCGCGTGACCGATTGTCGTAAATTTAAATATATCGTTACCAGCCCCGCCGGTTAGCATATTATTACCCGCTTTTCCGTCGAGCGTATCGTTACCCGCGCCACCTTTCAGGGCATTATCACTAGCATTTCCTTTTAGAGTATCGTTATACTTACTGCCCTCCACGTTCTCAATTTCTTGCAGGAAGTCGTTGCCTGCACCTCCAGTGGCAGTGCCGGCAGCAAGATTGACCATCACAGCCGACGTAGCATCACTGTAACTGGCCCAGTCTGTTCCTTTTCCTCCCAGCAAAGCATCATCACCTAAGCCTCCCATTAGCCAATCATTACCTTCGCCTCCTTCCAGGGTGTTATGACCGGCATCTCCTATCAGCTTATCGTTATTAAAGCTACCAGTAACACCTTCAATTCCACTCAGCGTATCGTTACCATCGCCTCCAGAAGCGGAACCTGTAGCAAGATTGACAGTTACACTTGAAGATGCAGCAGAGTAATCAGCCCAGTCAAAACCTTTTCCATCACCCCCTGTCAATATATCACTACCAGCCCCACCGATCAGCCTATCGCTGCCATCGTCACCCACTAATGTATCGTTACCATCGGCACCTGACAAGTAATCGTCACCTGATCCACCCACTAGTGTATCGTTACCGCTCTCACCTGACAGGTAATCATCGCTTGATCCGCCATTTAATGCATCATTTCCAAATCCGCCGAACAGCAGATCAAAACCATCACCTCCGATTAGCGAATCACTACCTGCGTCACCCAACAAATAATCGTCACCTGCTCCGCCCACTAACGTATCTTTGCCATCAAAACCCATCAAGAAGTTATTATTAGTATCACCTATTAAAGTATCGTCATAGAAACTACCCCAAATATCTTCAATTCCTTTAAGGATGTCGCTACCATCCCCTCCAGAAGCAGTTCCATTAGCAAGATTGACCACCACTGCTGATGATGCGCCCGAATAATAAGCACTGTCACGGCCCCATCCATTCCCTCCTGTCAAAATATCGTTGCCCAATCCTCCGGTCAACGTATCGTTGCCTTCACCTCCTACTAAAGAGTCATTACCCTCACCACCGGACAAATAATTGCTAAAACTTCCTCCCAGCAACGAATCATTGCCGCTACCGCCATCCAATACATTAAAACCACCATCACCGCCCATTAACGTATCATTACCACTGCCACCGGATAAGGTATTGCCATCACCATTTGCGCCGATCAAAGTATCGTTAAAGTTGCTACCGATAATTGCCTCAATACCATTCAGCACATCATTTCCATCTCCACCAGAGGCGACACCAGTGACCAGATTAACGGTTACCTTTGCTGATGCATCAGAGTAATCAACAGTATCAAAACCATCTCCACCTATTAACGTATCATTGCCTTTATTGCCTTTCAGCGTGTTGCTATTCGCATCACCTATCAGAATATCGTTATGGCTGCTACCACTAATATTTTCAATTCCTAACAGCGTATCGTTGCCATCCCCTCCCGAGGCTGTGCCCGCAACAAGATTTACTGTCACAGCTGAAGGCGCATGCGTGTATAAAGCCCAATCAGAGCCCTTGCCATCTCCGCCTATTAATACATCATTCCCTAGCTTACCTGTTAGCTCATCAGAATCATCATCTAAGCCAATCAGAGTATCGTTCCCATTTGTACCAATATAACTAGCCATGGCATTTCCTTTAAGTTAGTGGTGTTACAAAATACTTTCGCGCGTAATTTTGTTCGTGAAACACTTCAGCATTCTGTTTGTAGCTAAGAAGTATCCATAAGACCCACTCCCTTTAGTCAATTTGCATTGCAATCTCAAACATTCTGCAGCGTAATATCTCGTCCAAGTAAGCGTTTTGACACGCGTGCGATGACTGGATTTGCACGAAAACTATCTTCAACTAAACCATTTTCATAGCAATCCACCCACGCACGTGATTTAGGATCACGCAGATGATGCCGGCGCAAGCCCTCCCGGATAAATCCTATGGCCTCCGTGCTTTTTTGCGAATGGGGATTATTAGCCATAACTAATGAAGTTAATTTATGCAATCCAATTTGATTAAATGCAAAATCAAGGATTAGCAGCATAGTGACGCCGGAAACTCGCTGCCGATCATCGTTATCTGGTATTCCAATGAGTAATTCAGCGCGCCGATGAGCAATTTGAATATCTACTAAGCTCGCAAGCCCAATCGGCTTCAAGCCACTGTTATTTAGGGATGTTTGGAGTTGATCAGCACACTCTTCTTTTTTGATGATCCGATGCATAGTTCTCGACTGAGCGACTGGAAATTCATTATTTCTGAGCGCAGCAAGTATCGATTCAGTACTTTGTTTTTTACGACCCATCGGCAAAAATTGTTCCATAAACTCCTCATTCGCATAACATTGCTGCAAGAATGAGAAATCACTCTCAGCGGGCGTCGACAAATGAATCTTGTTGCATGCAATTAGAGAATTCCATCGCTGATCGACAATAAATAATCGATCCAATAACACTGGGTGATCTGGAAAATTGGCCAATGCCTGAATGATGAAATCGCGAGCACGTCCGAAGTTCTTTTGCCGAAATTGGTCATCTACTAAATTAATCCAATAGATTGGATTCGAATTAACAAACGTCTCAGTAGAATTTTTTTCACTAAGTTCTAGCATGATCGGATTCACTTTTAGGGTTACCTACCACAAGAACACTTCCAAAAATAAATGAGAAAGGATAAAAATTTTTATCCAAAATTTCTGATAACCCACATGGACCATCACATATGCTAACAAATTATATCTACAACACCTATAGTTATTCTATATATTTAAAGTAATTTATACTGTGATAAAAATCACAATTATGCCAAAATAACAAAGGTGTGATCAGAGATCTCAAAGTGTGAGTTTTTTCACAGCTTTATGATTTTAGGGCCTGTATAGTTTGAGTAGAGACAATTAGGTTATTAATCTTCTCTGTTACACAGTTGATTAGATTTCTAAAGTCTGGCTATTTCTCCATTCTGTATTGTATAAATCAAGAAAATTCAATCTTGTTGAGATGTGCTTTACCTAAAATCTAGTTTTATTTATCTATGAAATAAGGAATAAAAAATGAGAAAAACCAGGCTCCTTCAGCAAGCTTCAGTGCTTATGTTGTTGTTATTTATTATTGCCACGAGTAATGCTGCAACTCCCAGTGTCAGCAAAATAGAGCAGAAAGGTAAGGTAACTGTTTTAACAGTCTCATCGACTAATTTACAGCCTCAAGTAGCTCTCATTAATTTTGCTGGTGCACATACGATGAAAATGCCGGAACCGTTAAATATGGTACCGGAACCTTCGGATATTTCTCGCAATGCAAAACAAGCCTTTAAAGGAACACCTGGTTTTTCCGCAGGCAAGGCGGGAAGCGGACAAGAAAACCCTATGTCAATTCCCTTATCAAATTCAATTGACGTGAATGATGGCATCTCGACACAAGAATATGGTTCATTCAATCATCCATTCACGACATCACGTGTTGAAGCGAAAAAAGGACGCACGTCCAAGGAATACCCTTTCAGCGCATCCGGCAAGCTATATTTCAATATAGGCACCAGCACTTTCGTTTGCTCAGCATCTTTAATCAAGCCGGGAATTATTGTAACGGCTGCTCATTGCGTGGCAGGCTACGGCACCAGTGCTTTTTATAGAAAC
Organism: uncultured Nitrosomonas sp.; assembly: GCF_902826915.1. Lineage (GTDB taxonomy): Bacteria > Pseudomonadota > Gammaproteobacteria > Burkholderiales > Nitrosomonadaceae > Nitrosomonas. The sequence continues at coordinate 3,360 of NZ_CADEGP010000055.1, read as the reverse complement.
TGGGTGTATGTACCTGCTTTGACTGACAGATTCACTCCTAATGCGCCTTATGGAATATATGGAGTCACAGGTGCGGCGGTAATGACATCATGGATTAATGGAACGGATGGATGCAATGTAGTTTGCCCAAATGATGTTGCTGTACTTGTAGCAGCTCCTCTCAATGGCAAATATCCGGGTGCCCGCACAGGTTTCTTAGCCTACGGTTGGAATAATTTTGGCTTTACTTCTTTTGCGGGACTTAATGCAACTGAAATTACTCAATTAGGATATCCAGTCGGATTAAGTAAAGGCTTGAATATGATGCGCACTGATTCACTAGGGTACACAATAACAGATGCTGAATGGTTTAATAACATACAAATCGGCTCAAGAATGACAGGAGGCTCCAGTGGTGGGCCCTGGATTATTAATTTTGGTATTGATCCCATAGCAACACCTAATGTTCCAGGTTTAGGTGCGAAAAAGAATGTTGTTGTTGCCGTGACAAGCTGGGGATATGTTAGCCCTAATCCTAAAGTGCAAGGAGCTAGTCCTTTTACGAGTGGCAATATTGTTCCCTTAGTAAACACATTTTGCCCAAGTCCAGCATGCCCATGATTTTACTAGGAAACATTGACTCATAATTTACCGATGCTCCTGACATTGTCAGGAGCTTTCGTATCACAAGTTTGGAATTTTTTCTACACCGACACTCGGTATCGTTTAATGCTCTCAGAGATATCTGTGCTTATTTCCTAAATGGCTAACGAGTTATCGGACAAAATCTTCCGGAAAGGATGTGTTCATTTTCTCGCGATTTAGCAAACTTATTTGCAGGCGCAGATGATCAATATCTGTCCATCCCGAGTGATCTACAGATGGAATCCAACGTGCGCGCAAATAGCCACTCTTATCAATTATAAACTCCATATGATCAGGAGTTGTTCCGCGTCCGATAATATCAGGATGACTTAATGTTCTGCGTGACAATGCATAGCTTTCCGCAATCTCAGCAGCGCTTTGCGTAACAATGGGGAAAGGCAGTTCTTCAGCCACTAATTGCTCCATATCTTCGGCAGTAAGATCTTTATTGGGCACTGCAAGCAACGCAACATTTTGTTCCTTTAATCGCTCATAAGTTTGTTTTAACTGCTCCAAACGATCTCTAGATTGCGGCCATGAAAAGACAACCAGAAAAACGGTCTTATTTTCTCGAAACTCTTGCAGTGTGCCAAAGCTTCCATCATGAGTTCCGTATGAAAAAACTGGCGGCTTTACATATGCTTTATTGGGCACAACCTCTGATGTTAAAATCCGTGCCTGATATCCACGCGACAATGCATGGATATAATTAACCAGATCCCATCGATCTTCATCGGACAATTTCTCAGCGTAACCCGGCATATCCGTATTTACCATACCATTCGTAATCCAGTTATAAAAATCTCCTGGCGTATGCTCCACGGTATGCGGCTCAATGAGTAAATCCGGCAGTTTCGTGGATAAAGTCCGGGACTTGATACCATTACCCATTCCCTGAAGACCATGACATTCAACACAATGTTGTGCAAATACAGCAGCACCATGCGCCACAGAAGTTGCATCAAAAGGAACCGGTGGTCTCCGATAAGTTTCAGGATACGCTTGAATTGTCAGAGGTTGCAACGCAATCGCTCCCCCAGATATAAACAATATAGCTGGAATAAAAATTAGACGCTTTATTCCCCAGTTTCGTAGTCGACCTAGTTGCAAGACTACCGCAGCAAGCACCAGAACCGCCAAACCAATCCAGACTTGATTAGCAACATTGGGTTGATTCCAAGTAGCAACAACTGAGAATCGGAATGGAAATGGCCAGTTCTCAATAAGTGCATGCTTTACAGGCGTTGTATTGGTAATTATCGTCGCTAACAGAAGTAGTAGTAATGCCAAAATAAATTCAATGCGAACCCATTTCTTGATTCCACTTTTACCGATACTTACATCAGAATCTTGTTTACAATTCAATAAAGGAAGCCAATAAGAACGTACTCGTGCAGCAATCAAAAGAATAATAGCTAATAGGAATATTTTTGCACTTAAAAGCCAACCATAGGGAGTCGCAACTAATGCAGCATAATAGCCATCAAATATTTGATCAGCGACCACTAATCCAGTGAATATAATCAGTAGCATCGTTGGTAATGCAATTGATGAAAACTTTTTCAGTGTCTCGAATTCGAAGCTTACAACCCTTTCGTTTGTCTCATTCTGTCTATCAAGAATTAGCAATATAAAAGCTGGCAAAGCTCCAAACCATATACCGGCCAGAATGAGGTGAAGCACATATGGCATTACAGCTGTCAGCGAGAATTCTTCCGCTGCAGTATGACTAGCTAATGAGCTTGCAGCGAGCGGCAAAACCGCAATTGCAGCGCACATAGCATACCGCCACCGCGCTCTAGATGCTTTGCAAAGGTATAAAACTGCCAGCAATAGGAGTATTGCCGCTGTAAAACGTAAAATCCAAATCTGTCCTACACGCGTACCTCCCAACAGTCCCAGCCAAACCTCATGTTCTCCTAGACTACTGGGATTTCCAGTCACCTGCACTATGGTTGTACTCAGGATTACAAGCAGGCCTATTGGGATACTCACAGCTAGCCAAGGAAACAGGCGTTCTAGTCGTCCTACCCATACTTTCGGCTGAGCTCGTTTTGCAGTATTTGTAATTATCAAAAACACACAACTGCCAAGTAAGATTAGATTTGCTAGAAGCTGAACCCAACGTGCTAATGCTGCAATTATGTCTATCATCTATTGCAACAAGTTATTTTTTGATACTAAAATCATATTCTGACTCAATGACATGGCCATCCACCGACATCACGCGATAATGGACTGTATAGCGTCCGGGTTGAATCTGAGGCAAATTTAATACAATAGACTTCGGATCATCTGTAATTGCCTCTGGAATATTTTCAGTAACCAATTTTTTATTCGAGTCTTCTACTGTTACTGATGCATAAGATCCTTCGATTTTTTCATTAAACCAGAGCTGTATTTGTTTCGGTGATGTAGAAAGCATAGCTCTGCGAGGCGGATCAGATTTAACTAAAGTCGCATGAGCCATTACAGAATTAACTTGAGATAATAAAGAAAATAAAATGACCACTACAGCAAACGCTGTAACTCTTCCAACACCGTATTTTGATAATCGCTTATTTCGCACAATTTTTCCTCGATGCTTTGCTATTATTCTTCCAATAATCATTGGATGCTCTTCGTAAGGATGAGTTCATCACTCATCCTTAATTCACTCTTCCAAATTCACTCACTAAACTGCTGTGCTTTGCCCTTCATTTTTATTTTTGCGCATCATCATAAAAGCAGCAACGC
>NZ_CADEGP010000054.1 GCF_902826915.1 uncultured Nitrosomonas sp. | reverse complement strand
ACAATATTGTTAAACTCAATCAGTTAGTTATGCTTTTTGAGTAAGCTCTACATAAAAGACTTAAGATCGAATGAAAGGATGAGGAAGTCGTGGTTCGAGAAGGTGTCAACGTGATGAAGCGGAGGGGGAATTAACGGGAGCAGGGTTTTCTAAATATTGTCCCTGTAATCGCAGCGCAAAGTTAATCAGACTATTAGGTCCGCTAAGATTGAGTTTTCGTGAAATATTGACACGGTGATTCTCAATGGTTTTTTGACTTACAAACAGCTTTTGGGCAATTTGTGGCGTGGTGAAACCTGCAGAAATTTTTGCGAGTACTTTGCGCTCTGATTTTGTGAGGCTTGTTATTTTATCCAGTGCGGTTTCGATTAATTTGTCGTGCTCCCCCTGAGTATTCAGTGTTTTTGCTAATTTCTCAATTCTTGCATGGATGCTGTTAATTAATTCTTCTTTGGTGAATGGCTTGGTAAGATAATCATCCGCGCCCATGTTCATGCCCATGCGAGTATCGGAGCGGGTCGATTTTGCGGTCAAGAAAATAAAAGCAGTGGATGATAGCTGGGGCGCTTGTTTTAATCGGGCAAGCACGTCGAAGCCATCAATTCCAGGCAGCATGATGTCACAAATGATGATATCGGGAATAAATTCCAGCGCGGTTTTTATTCCATCCTCCCCTGAAGGCGCGCTGATTACACGAAAGCCATAATGCCGGATGATTTCGGAAATATTATCACGTAGCGATTTTTCGTCTTCGACGATAAGGATTAATGTATTGTTCATCGTCGCAGCCTATACTGGTAGTCGAATCGTTACCGTGCAACCGTTGCCGGCTTTACTTTCTATACTGATGTTTCCACCATGAAGTGCGATGAGTTTTTTTGCGATCATGAGTCCCAGCCCGCTTCCTGGAAAAATCTTGGCATTGGACGCCCGGAAAAATGATTGACATAGAAAGGGTTGGTCTTTTTCTGGAATACCAATGCCATGATCCATGATGGTGACAAAGAAAGCATTATTCTGGAAGCGTACACCGAGACTAGGTGGTGGCTTTCCTTCTGAATATTTAAACGCATTCGACACGATATTGCGCAATATATTCTGCAGCAGAATTTCATCCATGCTGATGATTCGATCGGATGCATCAAATTGGTAATTGAGTTTTCTCTGCTGCCCACCGGGTTCTACATTGGCAGCAACAAAAGTGTCCATAAATTGTTTGAATGAAAGATCCTTTTTCGACAATTCAATTTTGCCTTCGTTAATTCGTCCGATATCTAAAATATTTTCCATGAGCTCGGTCATGCGCGTGGTTTCCTCGGCCATGATAGCTTTATGTTTTTGGAACAGCGCAACGAAGTCGGCGCTAAGATGGGTTGATTCCATTTTTAGATCCAACAAATCAATGCTGGAGCGAATCGTGGCAAGCGGCGTGCGGAATTGGTGCGAGGCAAGGTTAACAAATTGCGTCTTGAAACGGTTCAATTCGCGCTCTTTTTCCATCATTTTTTGCAACCGTTGCTCGGCCATTTTTATCAGTGTGATGTCATTTTCTACCGCCACATAATTGATCAACTTTCCTGTGTCATCGTATACTGCGGCGATATTCAGGTACAGCCAGATTTTCTCTCCTGCTTTGGTGTAATTGAGAATTTCACCGGAGAATGTGCCGGTGTTTCTCAACGACCGGGCAATTTCCTGGATGGTTGCGCTGGAAGTTTCAGGCCCCTGAAGAAAAGCTGCCGGATCAATCCCGATCACTTCTTCGGTACTATAACCCAGAATTTCTTCAAAGCTATGATTGATCCAAATAATTTTTCTCTCAGGATCGGTAATCATCACAATGCCGTTGGTTTTCTCAGCGACATAGGCCATGCGCTGTAACTCCAATTCATTTTTCTTCCGGGCAGTGATATTTTGTAACACGCCATATAAACCGATAATATCTCCATTCGGATCGAGCATAGGATAGAGGGTCGTGGTGTGCCATTTAATTCGTCCATCCGGCATTTTTACTAGGAATTCATTACTGTACTCTTCTTTGTGCGTTGTAACTTGCGCCATCAAAGCGCGCATTTTTCTTGCTTCAGATTCGGCGTAGTAATGCGTGTTTTCAAGTAAATGGAAACACTCAAAATCTTTTCCGACTTCATAAAATTGATAAAGATACTTCGACCAGGCAGTGAAATTTGTGGAAAATGTGTGAGACCAATCACCAATTTGAGCAGTAATACTCAGAAGGTGTAGCCGTTCTTTCTGGGACTCAAACGAATCGAAATATTTCAGGTTAAAGTCGGATCTGGAATTCATGGCATAGTAAACAACTTAAGTGAGTTAATCATGGTTTTTCAATGGTCTGTTAAACTGAAATGCTTGAAACGAGCCCTTTCCTGCACTTGATCCAGAAATTTTTTAGCGGGCGGCAATGTCGTATTTTCCTGAGACCATTGATTATTTAATCTCTTCCGGATTTAATTCCCCGCTGCTCGCGGTGGGGTGCTTTATTAAAATACAAAGCAATATTATCATTATGATAATCTCCTTCAAATACAGATTGTATGGCATTATTTAATAGAATATTGGACGAAATCTTATCTTGCATATTACGTTAGACATTCCAAATGCGCATCGAAGGCACTCTCCAAAGTGGAATGACAACCGAGGATTCGGATTCATAACGCCATCCCAAGGTAGTGAGGAGGTTTCTGTCCATATCTCTGTGTTTCCGAATCTTGATTCTGGAACTGACCTTGTTTTTGTAACTACATCTCAAGAGATGGCGCGACATTGCCACAAGATACGCCCAAAATACCATCTCATTCCTCGCCGCTGTGCAAATCAGATGCATCGCGCTATCTAGACAAATATCTCGTGGCTACACGATCTAAGAGCTAGCAAATGATTGATGTATTGTTTTTAGCAGTTGCATTAAGTATGGATGCGTTTGCCGTATCTATTGGCCTGGGATCGAAACAGAAAACAATTACCATTGCCTTGGCGTTTAAAGCAGGGGCATATTTTGGAATCTTTCAGGCACTAATGCCGTTGATCGGTTATCTTGGAGGGAGAGGTATTGTAGGTTGGGTTGAGGGGTACGCGCATTGGGTGGCATTCTCGCTGCTCGTGTTAATCGGTGGAAAGATGATTTATGAATCATTTGCTGAGGGTATTGAAGAAGATATAGTAAAGATTACGCATAGAGTGATGCTAATACTTGCCATTGTAACAAGTACTGATGCAATGGTGGCCGGTTTTACACTGACATTGCTTGATGTAAACCTGTTTATTGCTTGCATGATTATTGGTATTACAACTTTCTGTTTTAGCTGGTTAGGCGTATTTGTAGGCGTGAAAAGCGGCGCATGGCTTGAGAGTAAAGCTGGATTATTAGGTGGCGTCATCCTTATAGTAATTGGGCTGAAAGTATTGCTGTCATAAAGTATGTTTATTGGCCGTGATATCAAACATATAAAAAACACTATTAAAACCGACGTTCGTGTCTTGTATGGTTTATGGCAAACGCTATGTGTGAGACATGCGTTATGTGTCTTCTATCACTTTGAGATGTAATGTCGACAAAGTTCCATTGCCCTGAATAAATCGGAGCAATGGAACTTTGGGGGTAATTACTTAGAACGCGCAGCTTGGTAGCCGGTTCTGTTACCGTTGCTATTACTGTTCCGGAAAGAATTGCCGCGATTGTCGGCGTCGATGGAGCGACCGCGTTGCCCGTTACGGTTTCTGCCGGATTCACCCGTTGCGCCGAAGCCAGGGCGGCTGTCATGACCGGCGAAAGGTGAGCGTTTGCGTCTTTGAGTAACGTTAGGCGTACCTCTGGGTCCGTTACCTGGGGAGCGTGGTTTGATACGAGGCTCAAGACCTGGGATGGTATGCGATGCAATGCGTTGCCCGGTGTAGCGTTCAATTTTTGTCAGGTTCATGCCGTCTTTCACCGAGGCGAATGAAACTGCTATACCTGCTGCGCCTGCACGTCCTGTACGGCCAATGCGATGGACATAGTCTTCGGCGAATTTGGGTAAGTCAAAGTTGATGACATGTGTGATATCGGCGACGTCGATACCGCGGGCAGCGACATCGGTTGCTACCAGCACGCGCAGGCCGCCGTTGCGCAGCCGGGTCAATGTGCGGGTACGCTCGCGCTGATTCATATCGCCATGCAGTGCGGCTGCAGCATAGCCCTGTGCATACAAGTTGTCCGCTAAGGAATCGGCATCGCGTTTGGTAGCGGTGAAAACAATGGCTTGTTTCAATGTCTCGTCGCGCAATACATGATTGAGCAGACGGTTTTTGTGCGACATGTCGTCAGCGTAATGTAATCGCTGTTCAATATTGTCGAGCTTGGATTTAGGCGATGATACTTGAATGCGTTTCGGTGTTTTTAATAATTTTGCGGCAACTCTGTCAATCGCGTTGTCCAGCGTGGCGGAGAACAGCAAAGTTTGCCGGGTGGCCGGTGTGGCGGCTGCGATGGTTTCGACATCTTCAATGAAGCCCATATCCAGCATGCGATCTGCTTCGTCCAGTACCAGCATTTGCAGGCGTTTGAAATCAATGCGTCCGCGTTGAATGTGATCAATCAATCGTCCTGGCGTGGCCACCAGAATATCAACCGGCTGTGACAATAATTTGTTCTGCAGTGGATAGGGCATGCCGCCCAGGATGCTCACCACGTTGATGCGCGGTAAATACTTGCCGTATTTCTTTGCGGCCTCGGATACTTGCAGTGCTAATTCACGGGTTGGTGTCAGCACCAGAACGCGTGGTCCGCGGCTGCGGATTTGCGTCGGTGTTGCCAGCGCATGTAATGCCGGTAGCATGAATGCAGCGGTTTTGCCGGTACCTGTTTGTGCAGAGGCCATAATATCGTGGCCGGCGATTAATTCGGGCACGGCTTGTTGCTGAATCGGTGTTGGGGTGGTATACCCCGCTTCTTGAATTGCTCTAAGTATTGAGGGATTTAAGTTTAGTTCTTCAAAAGACACGTTATTTTCCTAAAAATACAGACAATGAAACACACAGGCATCATAATTTGCATGCCGCGAATGTGAATTGTGCGAAACCTTGTCAGCGCGTTAAAAAGCATCGCCGCTAACCAAAGTTGTTGCACTTTTTCGGAAAAAACTTGAAAAATTGGAAAGGTCAGGAACGATGAAGCCATGCAAAGTTGATCAAAAAATACTCTGCTCAACTTCGAGGCGCGAATTATACTGGATTCTTCTAGGCCTTGCAATTGTTTGCGATGATGTTTTTTTATTGAATAATGGCTTTGGCAAATTTTCGTTTGCCAACTTGTATCACAATAGATGTGCCGCGTGTTATTTGGGTCGATTTATCAGTCACTTTTTCGTTGTTCAATTTGACAGCACCTTGTTCGATCATGCGTAGCGCCTCGCTGGTGCTGGCGGTTAATCCCGTCTGTTTTAATAATTGCACCAGAGGTATTTCGTTGTCTGGGGTCTGGATTATTTTTTCTGGGATATCATCGGGCAATGCGCCGTGTTTGAACCGTGCTTCAAAGTCGATCAGCGCATCCTCGGCACTGCCCCGGTCGTGAAAGCGGGTAACGATTTCCTGTGCTAGCATCACTTTGATATCGCGCGGATTACGGCCTGTTTCAACTTCTTCACGCCATTTTTGAATGGTTTGTAGCGATTCAAAAGACAGTAATTCTAGATAACGCCACATCAGTTGATCTGAGATCGACATTAACTTGCCGAAAATTTCGGTTGGGCTTTCGGTGATGCCGATATAATTATTCAAGGATTTGGACATTTTGTTAACGCCGTCTAATCCTTCAAGTAACGGCATGGTAAGAATGCATTGTTGCGGTTGTCCAAAATGTTTTTGTAGTTCTCTTCCCATCAATAAATTGAATTTCTGATCGGTTCCGCCCAATTCCAGATCTGCTTTGAGTGCGACAGAATCGAAACCCTGAATCAAGGGGTACAAAAATTCATGAATGGCAATCGCTTGATTGTTGCGGTAGCGTTTGTCGAAATCATCTCGTTCCAGCATTCGTGCAACAGTATGGGTTGCAGCTAGTTTGATCAGATCCGTGGCATCCATTTTGCCCATCCAAATGGAATTAAACACCACTTCAGTGTGATCCGGATTTAGAATTTTAAAGACCTGTGTGGTATAGGATTGCGCATTTTCTGCAACCTGCTCCCGGGTGAGCGGCGGGCGGGTGCTATTTTTTCCACTGGGATCTCCGATCATGCCGGTGAAATCGCCGATTAGAAATAAAATATGGTGTCCCATATCCTGTAGCTGGCGCAATTTATTCAGTAATACCGTATGGCCAAGATGTAGATCCGGTGCTGTCGGGTCGAACCCGGCTTTAATGCGCAAAGGCTGTTCAGAATTTAGCTTGGTTTCCATCTCGGCTTCGACCAATAACTCTTGACTGCCGCGTTTGATGATTTCAAGTTGAGATTTTATTGAGCTGTTCACGTTGGGGGTTAATTTGTAATTTTTATTGGTAAAATGTTATTCTGAAATGCTTATTTAGGTCATTTTTAGTTGTTTCTTAGTACACATTGACTATTTTCATGTTAGACTCGCGCCTGTCTTAGTTACATGACTGGAGGTACTTCATAGTGCTATATACGCCTGTTAGCAGTAAACAAAGGATTCTAGCTCAAAAATCATCTAAACTAACAAAAAAATCAATTCGCTGGTTAGTGGCTTTATCCAGCATTCCACTATTTGGTATTGTCACTGCATTTGGTATCGCACCTAATTCTCCGTCATTTGGAGAAATCCCCATAGAAGAAATTGTTCTTGATCTTGATTTATCCATTCCAGATGCGCTTGTCGAGGCGCAATCTAATCAGTCCTTCTGGCGTCAGGAAAGTATTCGGCGCGGTGATACGATGGCCGCGATCTTGAACCGATTGGATGTCAGCAGCCAAGACTCTACCTATTTTCTTCAAGCGGCACGTGATAGTCGTGCGATGCGGCAGCTTAGACCCGGTAAAACCGTTTATGCGCAAACGACTGCTGAAGGTGAATTGTTGTCGTTACGTTATTTCTTCGGGAATGAAGAGCTGTTTTTGATGGAAAAAACAGACGATGCATTCAAGATGACGGAGCAGTCGATTGAATTAGATGCGCAGATTCACATGAAATCCGGCGTGATTAACAGTTCTTTGTTTGGCGCGACGGATAATGCTGGCATACCTAACAATATTGCCATGCAGCTGACTGAAATATTTGCATCAGAAATTGATTTTTATCGGGATTTACGTCAAGGAGACCGTTTTACCGTAGTTTATGAAACTTTTTCAAACAATGGTAGACGTACTAGATCTGGACGAGTGCTGGCGGTTGAATTTGTCAACAAAGGAAAATCTCACCAGGCGGTTTATTTCAAATCGTACAATGGTTCAGATGGGTATTACACTCCCGAAGGCGAAAGTTTACGCAAAGCCTTCTTGCTTTCTCCCCTTGCTTTTACACGTGTCAGTTCCGGTTTTACGAACAGGCGCTTTCATCCCGTACTTAAACAGTGGCGTGCCCATCGTGGTATTGATTATGCCGCTCCTACCGGCACTCCTGTAAAAGCCACGGCAAGTGGAATTGTTGCTTTTTCCGGTTCGCAACGTGGTTATGGCAATTTGGTTGTGCTCAAACATAACGGTAAATATGAAACAGCCTACGGTCACTTGTCTCGGTTTGCTTCTGGGTTAAGTAAAGGTAAGCGGGTAAACCAGGGAGATTTGATTGGTTATGTGGGCTCGACGGGCATGGCGACAGGGCCGCATTTACATTATGAATTGCGTGTTGATGGCGTGCAGCGTGATCCAACTAAAGTCGTGTTGCCAACTGCAATACCGATAGCAAAGCGCGATTTAAATACATTTAAGAATGAGGCACAAGCTTTGCTGGCTCGTTTAAGTATTATGCGCGACATTCATCTCGCTGCCATAGAGTAATCTGCTGAGTCTTATCGATTGACGGTTTGTTTTTTCGAACAAATCGTCGATTTATCAATTAAAATTGCCTCCCACTGCCCTCAATATACTCGAATAGTTGAAATCCATTTATTACATAGGGATGATGTCGGGCACCAGTCTAGATGGTGTGGACGTCGTGTTGGTGGATCTGCGGGAAACAACTCCGTTATTATTGGGAACTTTCTATGGTCCATATAGCAATGATTTGCGTGAAGCGCTGCTATTGTTGCACCAATCGGGTTATGATGAACTCCATCGCGCGGCAATGCTCAGCAACCAGTTGTCATATCGATATGCGGAAGCAATTACAGATTTACTAAGAAGTGCTGGTGTTTTTTCACAGCAGATCGTTGCCATTGGATGCCATGGACAAACGGTTAGGCATTGCCCTGAGATGGAGAAAAGCTATACGATTCAGCTTGTCAATGCGGCTTTGTTAGCTGAATTAACAGGAATCGCAGTAGTCGCTGATTTTAGAAGCCGTGATATTGCCGCAGGCGGACAAGGTGCGCCGCTGGTACCTGCGTTTCACGAAGCTGTCTTTAAGAGTCCAAACTGCCATCGCGTAATCGTTAATATCGGTGGTATAGCCAATCTCACGAATCTTGATCCTCATCACGCGGTCACGGGATTTGATTGTGGACCGGGTAATGTATTAATGGATGCATGGTGTTTGCAGCATACCGGAAGAACTTATGATCAGAACGGGCAGTGGGCAGCAACCGGCCAGGTTGTTTCTGCTTTACTGGAAGCCTTGTTGTCAGATCCCTTTTTTGCTCTTAAGCCCCCTAAAAGTACAGGCAGGGATTTGTTTAATCTTCATTGGCTGGGAAAGAAGTTGCAGGATGGGGAATCGCCAGAAGATGTCCAGGCAACGTTGTTGCAACTAACTGCTGTGTCAATTGCCGAGTCTATCCATACTCATTGTTTGGGCGCGGAAGAGGTTTATGTTTGTGGAGGAGGAGGACATAATTCTTTACTGATGAGTCGGCTTGCTGAGGTAATACGCGGGGGGGTTGTGTTGACTGATCAATTAGGTATTGCGATCGACTGGGTAGAAGCTTTCGCATTTGCTTGGCTGGCACATCAGGCGATTTTACGTAAAACGGGCAATCTGACAGCGGTGACTGGTGCGAAAGGAAGCAGAATTCTGGGGGCGGTTTACCCTGCGTGAAATTTCTAATGTAGATGCGCGTTATACTGAAAATGATGACCCACAACCGCAAGTGCTGGTGGCGCCAGGATTTTTGATGATGAACTGAGCGCCTTGTATATTTTCTTGATAATCTATTTCAGCACCGATTAGATACTGGAAACTCATAGGATCAACCAGCAGTTTGACACCGTTTCTTTCCATTACCGTATCATCTTCATTGATCAATTCGTCAAAAGTGAAGCCGTACTGAAAGCCTGAGCAGCCGCCGCCACTAATAAAAACTCTAAGATTAAGATGGTTGTTGCCTTCTTCCTCAATGAGTTGCTTAACTTTCGAGGCTGCGTTCTCAGTAAAAGTGAGGGGGTTATTCAGTTCAGTGTTCATATTAATTTCTTTAAGCTGTCAAATTATGGATTGATGGCAAATACTATACAGTATAAATCAGGGCGCATCATTTTTAGTAGTAGCGGTTTGCTGATCGATTGCTGGAGTTAAGGCTATCATTTTCTCTGATTGCTGCGTACCCTCTAAATCCCGCTTGTGCTTATGAATCATTTTTCCAGCAACGGAAGCGCCGAGCCGAATTTCTAAAGAACCATAATGAACATCGCCGAAAACTTCGGCTTTTTCTTGTAATTCCAGATATCCTTGCGCGTCAATGGGGCCGGTTACAGTGCCGTTAATGACAACATTAGTGGCTTTTATATTACCTCTGATACTGCCTTCATTGCTGAGTACGAGTGTGCTGTGCTCGTCATCGGTTGCAAAGATGTTTCCAGTAATGTGTCCATCGATTCGAAGGCCGCCGGTGAAATGAATATCACCCGAAATTTTCGTGTTTGCACCAATTAAAGTATCAATGTGATGATGCAGTTGGTTTTTCTTTTTTCTACCGAACATTTCCTCTCTCCTTCACAATGCCGGTTGTATAGTTTCAGATAGTATGGCTTTGTTGTTATCATTTCTAAAAATTTCTACCTGAATATTCTCTACGATGGAATTCGGTGGTACTTTAAAAAGTTCTTCCATCCTATGGAAGAACTTAAAGATAACAGGAAAATCTAGTTGCTGATTTTTTTTTGTGAGTGGTATTACTTTGCTCTGGTCATTTTGCGTCAGCTTAACTGTGAATCTTAAGTTTCCCTTAAAATCATTCGGCCTTTCTCCACCTTGAATTAATGTCAGTGCATAGCGGTACTCGCCAGGCGTTTGTGTTTCTTTCAAACTAAATTGATAAATTGAGATACCATTTTTTGTGTTGCTGGCGATCAGACGCTGGAAAAATTCCAGTTGTTCTTTTAATTGATCGTTTTCGCTAGCAAGGGACTTCATTTCTTCAGCAAGATTCTGATTGGCTGTGCTGCTGATTTGTAATTGCTGAGCTAAATCACCAATCTGGGCGCATAATTTTTGTTTCTTGGTTTGCCTGCATGTTCCAGGATCAAATAAGTAGGCTAATTTTTCTTCAATAGTATCTTCTTGCGTGTTGATCGATTGTCTGCCCATTTCGTACATAAGCCAAGAAAGCAAGAGCAGTAATGAGCATGCGATCATAATGCCTATCAAACGTGATTGCCAAGATGAGCGTGGGCGAACTACGACACGCGGGGATAGAATTTTGGGTTTTCTCTGGAAAAACTTATACACCGGGTGCTCTACAGAATTCGGCTCAATTTATCTGGATGTGATATGGGGGAATTGTTGTTCTCAAGGTAACAGTGGTACTTGATTAATTCCCAGTGCTTCAGGCAGGCCAAACATGATATTCATGTTTTGTATGGCTTGCCCTGCTGCGCCTTTAACTAAATTATCAGTTACCGATAGTACCACAACTGTATCACTATTTTGCGGTTGATGTACGGCGATGCGGCAAATATTCGAACCACGTACAGAACGAGTTTCCGGGTGTTTTCCGGCAGGTAGTACATCAACAAAAGCCTCGTTCTGGTAACGTTTCTCGTACAAGGTTTGCAGGTCGATTCGCTGGGTTAGTTTGGCATAAAGCGTAGCATGGATGCCGCGGATCATCGGTACTAGATGTGGAACAAACGTTAGGTTAACTGGTTTTTGAGCGACATTGGAAAGACCTTGTTTTATCTCGGGCAAATGTCGGTGCCCCGGCACGCCATAAGCTTTGAAATTATCAGATGCTTCGGCGTGCAAGGTATGTACTTCGGCTTTGCGTCCCGCACCGGAAATACCTGATTTGACATCGGCGATGAGGTGATTGATATCTATGACGTCGGCTTCTATTAGCGGCAAGAAACCAAGTTGTACAGCGGTTGGGTAACAGCCGGGATTGGCGGTAAGACGCGCATTTTTTACTAGCTCGCGGTTGATTTCTGGTAAGCCATATACCGCTTCAGCAACCAAAGCAGGGCAGGCATGTTGCATGCCGTACCATTTTTCCCATTCAGTAACATTCTTGATACGGAAGTCTGCCGCCAAGTCGATTACTCTAACGCCTGCCTTCAATAAGGATTCTGCTTGTTGCATGGCAATGCCATTAGGCGTGGCAAAAAATACTACATCGCATTTATTGAGTTTTGCATCCGCCGGATCACTGAATTTAAGATCGATATGTCCTCGCAGGTTGGTAAATAAATCGGCGACATTTATGCCAGCCTCACTTCGTGAGGTAATTGCTTTGATTTTCACTTTAGGGTGTAGTGCCAGTAACCGCAGTAATTCCACGCCGGTGTACCCTGTTCCACCAACTATGCCGACATTAATCATTGTGACTCCTGTTATATTCTGGGTAGATAATTTTGCCTTTTAACAAAAAACAAAAAAAGCCGCTCAATCGAGGCGGCTTTTTTGAAATCCTAATACGAGAAAACTAACGTTTAGAGAATTGCTTGCGCCGTCGCGCCTTACGAAAACCAACTTTCTTCCTCTCGACTTCACGCGCGTCACGGGTTACCAAGCCTGCCTTGCTTAAAGTGGGTTTAAGCGTTGCATCGTAATCGATCAACGCGCGGGTAATGCCATGACGCACTGCGCCAGCTTGACCTGATTCCCCTCCGCCATGAATATTGACCATAATATCAAATGAATTGGCATTATCAGTTAATTCCAGAGGTTGCCTTGCAATCATGCGACCTGTTTTTCGGGAAAAATAATCATCAATCGGTTTATTATTAATGACAATTGCGCCTTTCCCCGGTTTGATAAAAACGCGTGCTACAGCACTTTTGCGTCGTCCGGTACCGTAATTATATTGAGTGGCCATAGATTAAGCTCTAACTTCAAGTGGTTTGGGTTGCTGGGCAGCATGCGGGTGAGTTTCTCCAGCATAAATTTTAAGTTTCTTTATCATTGCATATCCCAAGGGTCCCTTCGGCAGCATTCCTTTGACCGCTTTCTCAAGTGGACGCGCTGGAAAGCGTGCGTGCATTTTGTTTAAAGGGGTTGCATAAATACCACCTGGGTAGCCGGTATGGCGATAGTAGACTTTATCTTCCAGTTTGTTGCCGGTAACTCGCATTTTGTCAATATTAACAACGATAATGTAATCGCCAGTGTCAACATGTGGTGTATAGATCGGTTTATGTTTGCCACGTAAGCGATGAGCAATCTGCGAAGCAAGGCGCCCCAATACTTTATTGGTCGCGTCAATAACGAACCAGTCATGATTTACTTCGTGTGGTTTGGCCGAAAATGTTTTCACGAAAAACTTGTCCTGCATATTCAAAAAGAGCCGAGAATTCTAAGTCAGTCATCGATAAAAGTCAAATTTGGAAAGCTTTATTTTTACCTTGTTGCCATATTCGTGCTGCAACCGGAGGTGGTGGGGCGTATTTGCTCAAGATTAGTGGATTTTGCGCTAATCGCCGCTATAATCATACAGAGAAGAAAAATGACATTTTTAATGAATAATTTTGAGTGAATTTCTGATTATCCAAATGAGTAAGTAGCATTTCATATTATTAAAAATACGCCGAGAGATACGCTTTGAGAGAGAAATCTGGAATCAGTTTGCACGTTGAGTCAGCGCCTTCCAATTTTATTCGTAATATTGTAGAGGAAGATAACCGCTCCGATAAATGGCATGGGCGCGTAGAAACGCGCTTCCCGCCTGAACCTAACGGCTACCTGCACATTGGTCATGCCAAGAGTATTTGCTTGAATTTTGGCATTGCACACGATTATGGCGGCGTGTGTCACTTGCGTTTTGACGACACAAATCCGGAAAAAGAGGCTCAGGAGTATGTCGACTCAATCTGTGACAGTGTTTCCTGGTTGGGTTTTGATTGGGGGCAACATCTCTATTATTCTTCGGATTATTTCAATCAGTTATATGAATTCGCAGAGTATTTGATTAATCGTGGAAAAGCTTATGTAGAAAGTCTTTCCGCTGATGAGATTCGTGAACTGCGTGGCACATTGACTAATCCGGGTAGAAACAGCCCTTTTCGTGACCGCCCAATCGCGGAGAGTCTGGACTTGTTTCGAAGGATGAAGGCCGGGGAATTTCCGGATGGCCAGTATGTGTTGAGAGCTAAAATCGACATGGCATCACCCAATATCAATATGCGCGATCCGGTGATTTATCGCATTCGCCACGTACATCATCAACGCACTGGCAATCAATGGTGTATTTATCCGATGTATGACTATACACACTGCATTTCCGATGCACTTGAAAGGATTACACACTCATTGTGTACGCTCGAATTTGAAGACCACCGGCCGCTTTATGACTGGGTATTGGATCAGCTGGCTGATAAAGTGCCGTGTCACCCTCAGCAGATCGAATTTGCTCGCCTCAATTTGACGTATACGGTGATGAGCAAGCGTAAATTGATTGAACTGGTGGAACGCAAGTTGGTTGACGGCTGGGACGATCCTCGGTTAAGCACACTGGCCGGAGTGCGTCGTCGCGGCTTTACGCCACGCGCTATTCGCTTGTTTACTGAACGTATTGGTATCAGCAAGGCTGATTCCTGGATTGACATGGGCGTGCTGGAGGACTGTTTGCGTGAAGATCTGAATGAAAATGCGCCGCGCCGTATTGCCATTCTTAAGCCAGTCAAGTTGATTATTGATAATTACCTGGAGGATCAGCAAGAAGATTGCTTCGCGCCGAATCATCCGCAGAAACCGGAATGGGGGAAACGTACTATCCCTTTTTCTAAGATTTTGTATATCGAGCGTGATGATTTCATGGAAGTGCCGACTAAGGGCTATTTCCGCCTTGCACCTGGTGCTGAAGTACGATTACGCTATGCTTTTATCGTCAAGTGTGTGCGAGTGGATAAAAATGCACAGGGTGATATCGAAGCCATTCATTGCACCTACGATCCTGACACCAAAAGTGGAACTCCTGGTGCAGAAAGCCGCAAAGTTAAAGGCAACATCCACTGGTTATCAATAAAACACGCACAGGCGGCAGAAATACGGCTTTATGATCGTTTGTTTGCAGATCCATACCCAGATAGTGGCGACAAGGATTATAAAGCTTCATTGAATTCAAACTCGAAGCAAATCATTGCGGCGTATGTAGAGCCTTCGTTGTGTGAAGTGAAACCTGAACAAAACTTTCAGTTCGAGCGCAATGGCTATTTCATTGCTGATCGAATCGATATGAAGCCCAATAAACCGGTGTTTAACCGTGCTGTAACTCTTCGCGATTCGTGGGGAAAGTTGGCGGGTACGTAACTATTTTGCTGCATGAATGCTACAAGTCAATAAATCAATCTGGGCATATGGGTATTCGCTCCTTTCATTATCAATATTAACTGCAACTGACTAGAATTTATTTTTCCATTCGCGTAATACCGCGAAAATATCTGCAGGATTTTGCAGTAGCTGCTTAGAATAATTTTGTGTACTGTTAATAATTGATCGATGTTCGCAGCGCAGGAACGGATTAATTGCTTTTTCGAGTACGAGTGCTGTCGGAATTGTTGGTGTGTTTTTGTGACGTAATGCTTGTGCAGTGGTTGCGAACTCGTTTAGTTTCTTATTTTCTGGATCAACAGCTTTGGCGAATGCTATGTTTTTCAGAGTGTATTCATGTGCGCAGTAAATCAAGGTAGCATCGGGTAACCGAGAGATTTTTTGTAGTGATTGATAGAGTTGCGCTGCAGACCCTTCGAATATTCTTCCGCAGCCGCAAGAAAAAAGTGTATCACCACAAAATAGCATATCCCATGGATCTGGCCCATAATAGGCAATATGCCCTCGAGTGTGTCCAGGTGTATCTAACACCGTGAGATTAAGTGATATATCCGGTAGGTTTACGATATCATTTTGTTGCACAGGATTTGTTATGGCAGTGATTGATTCATTGTCTGGTCCGTATACGGGAATATCAAACCGCTGAAGTAATCCCGCCACACCTCCGGTATGGTCGTTATGGTGATGAGTAATAAGAATCGCGCAGAGTTGTAGTTTATTTAATTGCAGATATTCAATCACCGGGGCCGCGATACCCGGATCAATAACAACTGCATAATTTTGATTATGGACTACCCATATATAATTGTCTTTAAACGCGTGTACCGGATATATATTAAGCATGAAAGCTCCATTTAAAGAAGTTGGCACGATGAAAAGTGTTAATTGATGTCAGTAAATAGTGTAAATTCTGATATCGAGTAAGCGATACGGTTCATGATGATTGAGCAAAATGCCCGGCAATGGTTTGAGTCTTCTCTTGGTCAATATTTGATTGAACATGAGCGCCGCTATTTTGATCAGCTTATGGCGAATATATTTGGTTACAATGCGGTGCAGATAGGTTGGCCGCAGTTTGATTTTTTACGCCTGAATCGAATGCCTTTACGTTTCTCTGTAGGGCCTGAGCGCGAGGTCTCGTTACGTGCTGAGGCGGGTTTTCTTCCTATCCAAACTAACAGTATGGATCTTGTCATTTTGCCACATACGCTCGAGTTTAATGCAAATCCTCATCAAATTTTAAGAGAAGTTCATCGAATTCTAATACCCGAAGGCCATCTTGTTATTTCAGGTTTTAATCCCTTCAGTCTATGGGGGGGCTGCCATCATTTAAAATCAATGCGAGGAGAATTTCCGTGGAATGGAGATTTTATTGCATTATCGCGGCTTAAAGATTGGTTGAAATTGTTGGATTTTGAAATGGCTGGTGGCCGACTTTGTTGCTATGCGCCACCATTTAAGCAAGAAAAATGGCGCCGACGGTTTGGTTTTATGGAGGCCGCAGGGGATCGCTGGTGGCCAATTTCGGGGGGAGTATATTTCTTGCATGCCATTAAACACACGCATGGGATGCGAATTATCAAACCTAACTGGAAAAATAGTTTGGAAGCCAAGAAAAAAATGGTACCGATTGCTCGGGAAATCATCAAAGCCTCTAAGGAAGAGCGATCATCAAGCAATTCAAGGCAGATTGATGATTTAAATAAATCATGATCGAGGCTGATTCAAAAGTTGTTGAGATATATACGGATGGTGCGTGCAAAGGAAACCCAGGTATTGGAGGGTGGGGAGCTTTGCTGCGATACGGCGATCATGAACGGGAAATTTTTGGCGGGGAGAAATTTACCACCAATAATCGTATGGAGTTACTTGCTGCAATTCGTGCTTTAGAATCTTTAAAGCGTTCCTGCAAAGTACATTTACATACCGATTCACAATACTTGCAAAAAGGTATTAGCGAATGGCTTGATTCATGGAAGGTGCACAATTGGCGCACCGCAAGTAAAAAGCCGGTAAAAAACGAAGATCTTTGGAAACGGCTTGATCAATTGACCCAACAACATGAAATCGAGTGGTGCTGGGTGCGAGGACATTCCGGGCATACCGACAATGAGCGTGCTGATCAATTAGCTAATCGAGGCGTTGAAGTGATAGTTACTGAAGAGCTGCAAAAATGCTAGGGACAGGAATATGCGTCAAATTGTGCTAGATACTGAAACAACGGGCCTAGAATACAAGTTGGGGCATCGCATTGTTGAGATTGCAGCCGTTGAGTTATGTAATAGGCAATTTACTAGCAGTCATTTCCATTACTATCTTAATCCAGAACGAGAAAGTGATGAGGGTGCTTTGCAAGTTCATGGTTTAACGATGGGATTTCTTCAAGATAAACCAAAATTCCATGAGGTTTCCAAGGAATTTTTGAGTTTTATTAGTGAAGCTGAGCTGATTATCCATAATGCGCCTTTTGATGTTGGATTTATCAATCATGAGTTAGGTTTAAGCAATTTAAAAACACTCGATAGCTATTGCCCGCTAATAACGGATACACTAAAACTAGCAAAGGAGCTTCATCCTGGTAAGCGTAATAATCTTGATGCTTTGTGTGAACGATACAATGTTGACAATTCAAAGCGTAAGCTGCATGGCGCATTACTAGACGCTGAATTGCTGGCGGAGGTTTATCTTGCGATGACGCGTGGGCAAGAAAGCTTGTTGATTGAATTGGAATATGTTGAAGCTGTGCAGCATTCGCTGACAGATCTGGACAGTTCTAATTTAAGAGTTATTGCGGCGACTGCTGAAGAGAATGCGCAACATCGCGAGATACTAGGAGAAATTGCACGAGTAAGTAACAATAAGTGCCTGTGGAATAATCTTGAAACGACAGGTACGCCTGATGAGAAATCAAGTAGGGTGAGCAATTAATGAGTCATTGTGATTGTTTTTCTGATTGGATTCTATAGATCTGGAAAGGATTGTGTTTAGATGTCCGATGATGTGGCATTTCCTGGTAAGTGATTACATGTCAAGAGGTACAAAACCATTTCAGCAATACCGAAAATTAGACTCTGGCCAATTACGTATAAGGGTTTAGAGCTATTACTTAAAATGCGCAATAATCTCAGGAAATTTGAGAATTTCTTCACATAAGCTTGTTTACAATGTTGAGCGAGCAGTTTCGAGTTAAGAACACAGAATTTGCATGAAACAGAAACTATTAGCGCATGTTATTTATTGTTTAATGATGTCTGCCACCATGACTGGGTGTGTATCTGCAATTGTTACGGCTGTAAATCTTGATTTTTCCGGTGTCTTTGTCGAACCCTGGCTTTATTCGTGGAGTATTGCATTTCCAGTGGGTTTTGTTTTGCTGCTATTCGTGTCGCCGTGCTTTAAACGCATTGTGGAGGCATTCATACGTTAATGAGTAATGCAGAGCAAACAATAGAAAAAGGATGTTTGTCAGCGGCATTATTATTTTAAGTTACTCGATAAGGTTTTTTCTTATGCCAATGCAATCCATCAATCCGGCCACAGGCCAAATCATACAATCGTTCGCAATTTGGCAAACCGAAGAAATCGATGCGGCGCTGAAACAAGTGGAGTCGGCGCAGGCTGAGTGGGCGTCGTTTAGTTTCGCGCAACGATCGGGTTTGATGCTCAATCTTGCGCAGCTCTTCCGGCAGCGTAGCGAGGAATATGCCAATCTGATTACCGAAGAAATGGGGAAATTGCTCAAGGAAGCTAGGGCGGAGATAGAAAAATGCGCGCTAGGTTGTGAGCATTACGCTAATCAAGCTGAATCCTATCTGCGCGACGAGATGATTGCCTCCGATGCCAGCCGCAGTCTGGTGGTTTATCAGCCTTTAGGTACTGTGCTTTGCATCATGCCGTGGAATTTTCCTTTTTGGCAATTAATCCGCGCTGCTGCACCGGCGATGATGGCGGGTAACGCGGTGGTGCTTAAGCATGCGTCAAATGTACCGCGTTGTGCACTGGCGTTGGAAGATGCATTTCATCAAGCCGGTTTTCCGGAGCATGTCTTCTGCACGCTGATGATTGGTGCCGAACAAGCGCAAGCAGTCATTGCCGACCGACGCATTGCTGCCGTTACCTTGACGGGCAGTAGCGCTGCAGGACGAAAAGTCGCAGCAATTGCTGGGCAGCACTTGAAAAAATGCGTACTCGAATTAGGCGGTTCAGATCCCTTTATTGTGCTGGATGATGCTGATATCGAATCAACTGCCAAGCAGGCCCTTGTGGCGCGTTTGCAAAATATGGGGCAGAGTTGCATTGCCGCCAAGCGTTTTATTCTCATCGATACGATTGCCGATGCTTTTGTCGCGCAATTGAAAATGCTCTTCAGCCAGCTACAAATCGGCGATCCGAAACACAAGGACACCGGTATTGCGCCGATGGCGCGTGAAGACTTGCGCACCGAGCTGCATACACAAGTTGAACGAAGTCTAGCATCAGGTGCTAAGCTTGTATTTGGCGGTAATGTTATCGGTGCGCAAGGCGCGTACTACGCGCCGACAATACTGGATCAGGTGCAGCCGGGTATGGCAGCGTTTGATGAAGAATTATTTGGTCCGGTCGTGGCAATCGTGCGTGTGAAAAATGCAGAGGAAGCGATTCAATTAGCCAATCGGACGCAATTCGGTCTTGGCGGCAGCGTATGGACACGCGATGCGATGCTCGGCGAAGCGCTGGCGCGGCAGATTCATGCGGGTTCCACTTTTGTCAACGGTATTGTCAAAAGCGACCCGCGCCTACCATTTGGAGGTATTAAGGAATCCGGTTACGGACGGGAATTGTCGTATCACGGCATTCGCGAATTTGTGAATATTAAAACGGTGTGGATCAAGTGACAGTTAATGGTTGAGCAATTACAAACCAGTATGTAATCCAGGTATGCCGATGCGTTGGATATAAATAGCATTATTGCCTTCTTCGTAAGCGAGTAATTTACCCTCTTTATGCCAGAGGCGAAATGCCAGTGAATATGATAGTACTCGGATCGGATAATCACGTGGCAGGGTTTGCAGATAGGGTTGTATCGTAGTGAAATTGGCCGCGCCATATTGTTGCATAATAAAACGTAAACCTCCGTTAGCGGGGCCGATGTTGTAGGCTAACAATCCCAAAAAGAGATCGCCTTTCATTTCAGCCAAATAATGTTTAAATGTGGCTGCGGCGACAAAAGCGTTATGACGAGAGTTCTCCAAAGCGATTTTTTCTGAGCCAAGCCGTTTGCGTGCCTGCGCCATGACTGCTTCCGGGACGCGGGTGATTTGGAACAATCCTTTGCCACCATCGCTGCTGTCTCGCGGGATGAAAGATGATTCTGTTGCTGCAATGCCGTGTAGCAGATTGACATCCATATTAAAAGAACGGGCGGCATCTTCGATCGCCTGCCGATATTCCTGTGAGCGATTAACCATTTTTTGCAGCTGCGTGACATCATGTCGCCGGTAAGCTGCATAGACTTGATGCGAGATCGTCACGCGCCCAGCTTCTTCCTTGCCACCGACCAAAGTGCGGAAATTGCCATAAGCCAGTGTGAATTGGTCGTGTGTGACAAGCCAGGAAATCAGCAACGCCAATATCAAGGATAAAGCCGGAGCCAGAAATTCCGAATGCAATCGCAGCCATTTTCTCAGCTTCCACCAGCCAACCAGAAATAGGCTTACGGCTAATATCAAACCCAGTACGCCGGTAGCAAACGGTAGCAAGTTGACCAAAAAACTGGTGCCTGAAAACCGACTGGCGGAATAACCGAGGAGCATGATAATGGCGCAAAATGCCGCAATGCCCAAACCAAAAGTTTCGATGCTAGTCAGCAATATTTTCCGCCGGAGCCCACTGGATTGAATTCTTTTGGTTCGCTTTCTTGGCTTGTTGGTAGCGCTGGCATTACGCACAACTTTAGTGCGTTTGCGTCTCTGTTTCGGCTTGATGTCATCGGCTTCGGGATTGTTGGGCGGATTTGTTTTATCCATTGAAATAAGATCTAAGCAATTGGATCAATGGTGATTAACCGATAATGTACTTTATGCATATTTAATTTTTTAATGGCTTTACTGGGCGAAGAATAAGGGTTTCCCCGGTATCCGGTATTGTCTTGCTTACGTTAAGGTGCGTTCCTGTCATTTTACTTTGAGTTATCACGATCAGGAACATGAGCGAGGAAAAAATGCATAATGCAGGAGAAAATAGAAACACAAGAGTATATGCGGCAATCGGAGTTCTGTTGCTTGTTTTTCTGAGCATCGGCAATGTGCATGCCACCAACCTGCCAAATTTGCTTGAACAAAACGGTCTGGAATTGGGCGGTTGGATTAACGGTGGCGCGACTTATAATTCTAACCATCCTTTCGATGGTTTCAATGGGGCGGTTACTTTTTCTGATCGCGCTAATCAGTTTCAGTTGAATCAGCTCAATATATTTTTACAACGTAATGTTGAATCGGAAGGCACAAAGTGGGATCTCGGTGGCTGTTTCGATTTCCTGTTTGGTACTGACGCTATTTAGAGCTTACTCAAAAAGCATAACTAACTGATTGAGTTTAACAATATTGTATTATTTGGTAAAATGGTGCACGTAAATATGTGAATTAACACCAAAAACCGTGCACTATGATTCGTTATATCAGCCAAAAGCAACTGCCACTCGAAGGATTTGATACACCGCCGGGCATGATTCTAGATCCCAATAATCGCTGGGTAAAACTGAGAGATTGTCTACCGTGGGATGAATTGTCCGAGAGTTACTATAAGACGTTATGTTCAAGACTAGGCCGTCCAGCCAAAGATGCCAGAATTGTGATTGGGGCGGTGATTATTAAACATAAATTATCGATCTCGGATGAAGAGACGGTTGAACAGATTCGAGAAAATCCGTACCTGCAATATTTTATTGGCCTGAAAGGTTTTCAAGCGAAGGCACCCTTTGCGTCATCATTACTGGAGCTATGATTATTTCTGGTGTATGACAAGTGAGGAGAAAGCGGTGTAGCC
>NZ_CADEGP010000053.1 GCF_902826915.1 uncultured Nitrosomonas sp. | reverse complement strand
TACAATATTGTTAAACTCAATCAGTTAGTTATGCTTTTTGAGTAAGCTCTACATAACCATGGTAATCATCTCTTAAATTCTCCTGCCTAAAATTTAGGCAGAATACGTGAATTACCTGGTCAATTTTCAACCGGTGTCAACAATCATGTTCATTTTTTAGTGCAAAGCGTTTCTTCCTATAGTGTAACAAAACTGGTAACGCTGATTAAGAGTATCACAGCAAGTGAGATATTTCGCTTGTGTCCTCATGTCAAAAAACAACTCTGGGGCGGTGAGTTTTGGAGTGATGGCTATTTTGCGAGTACTGTTGGTCGTCATGGCGATGAACACACGATAAGGAACTATGTTAAGGGACAAGGGAAAGAGTATCAAAAACTACACGAAGATAGGCAGCTTGCACTTTTCTAACTTCCCACATCTCACAGCTCTGATACCTCGCCCCTTGGGGCGGGGTCGTTCATTGACCCTGACTCCACGATCGGCTAATTCAACGGTAATGCGGGGGCGGCCATACGTACAATCGCTTGTGCGATATATAACCATGATCTGCTCGATCAAGCGGGAGTTGGTAACAGCTCGCTGGCTAGGTGCACGTTTAGCCCAGTCATAGTAACCGCTGTGCAAAACGCACACCCAGCCGACGGGCCATTGCTAATTCACGTCTAGCACATGAATACGTAATTGTTCAGCGCTCAGCTTGCGACACCGAGGCTGCCTGTGCGCGTGCCTTGCTGATATTGCGAGATCCAAGTTCTGATGGACTTAGGTGCAATATCTAGATTCCTACTAGCCTCAACTATTGTTAATCCTTCTGATTGCACTAAACAAACCGCTTCTTTCTTAAATTCTTCTGTAAACACACGACGGGGAATACGTTTCATAAAGATTCCTATCAAATTGATAAAATATCATCAACTTGCCCGCCCTCAAAATCAGACCTTACTCAATCTTCTAAAACTCGGTCGCTTGTGCAGTCGAGTTTTTTATTTAGATTGGTCGCGCTGGGCGCGTACAAAGCAACTAGCCTAAGGAGAATCAAACAGTATACGTGACAACCAAACTTCTGAAGCTGCTTTATTCACATCCAATATCATATCAGGAAAGAAACCAAACAACAGTACCAATAAGGCTGGCACACAAAGCAAATAAAGTTCACGAAGTTGTAAGTCTTGTGTCTGCCATACATCATTATGTTTAATCGGCCCAAGAAAAGCACGGCGAGTATAAGACAGCATATATGCCGCCCCAAGGATTGCACCAGACAATGCAGCAATCCCTAAGCCGGAATGTGCCATGAATGCACCAACTATCATTAACAATTCAGCAGGAAATCCACTTGTTCCCGGCAGTCCAATACTTGCAAGCATGAACAAAAAGTAAAAGCAGGTGAGTTTAGGCATCACTTTTGCAATTCCGCCTAAATGAATTAGGTCCGTGCTACCCAAGCGGTGCTGAATAAATCCAGCTATCAGTATTAAAGCGCTTGCAATCAACGTGAAATTTAGCATCTGAAATATGGCGCCTTGAACACCCTGCATATTAAATGAGGATAGGCCAATAATAACTAAACCGACGTGACTAATACTGACATAAGCAAGCAAACGCCTTAAATTGGTTTGCTGCAATGCAATCAACGCACTATAAACGAGGGTAACCGCACCTAATATAGATACCAACCAAACAAATTCAACCGCCGCCACAGGCGCTAAAGGCATAGCAAATCGAAGTATTCCATATATCCCTAATTTTAAGCCCATCAACAAGGCAACAATATGTGTCGGACCTTCCATCGCAGCCGCTGGTAACCAAGTATGAAACGGCACTAATGGCGCTTTAACCGCAAAGCCAAACAATAACAATAAGAAAACAATAGTTTGTAAATTATCTGGGAGTGGGGTCTCTAACAACACAAGGAAGCTGAATGATAGATCATAAGGAATACTTCCACCTACCTGTATCGCATGATTGGTTGCAAGAACAATCATTGCTAGCAGCAAGGGTACGCCACCAAACAGCATGAACAAAGTATATTTCATGGCAGCACTTCGACGTTGTGAGCCTATTCCCCACAATCCAATCAGAAAAAAAAGTGGTGGCAATGTCAATTCCCAGAATAAAAAGAATAACATCATGTCCAGCGCACAAAATACGCCAATGGTGATACCTTCAAGCGCCAATAACAATGAAAAATGAAAGCGCGGGTTATATTGCGTAGAATTCCAACAAGCCAGCATCGCAACTATGGTCAATAATGCAGACAAAGGCAGGAATAATACCGATATGCCATCAACACCCACGAGATACTCAATATTTAGTAAAGGTATCCAAGTATATTGCTCAACCAGTTGAAAATCGCCGCTGCGACTATCAAAGAATTGTAAAACAAGAAGTGACAAAAGTAATTCAAAACCAGCAATACTTAGTGCAATAATCTTCGCTTGTTTCGCATTACTAATCATACCGACTGCAATGGCGCCCAATAAGGGCAGCAGAATAATAAGCGTTAATAATGGAAAATCAATTTCACTCATCCTGAATGTCCTTGGTGTTAGTCAATACAGTTGTAGTATCTGTATGTTGTTCGTTATACGTAGTTGAATGCAATTCACTCATAGGTGAGACACCTTGATCAATCATATGCAGCCAAGGCGAAGTATTAACGCCGACAACTATAATTAATGAGCAAATAACCGTAGCAATTATTCCTTCGTTCTTTACTGAAGGGGGAGTGCTTGTTGTCTTTGGTGAATATAAGAAAGGACCTTGGAAACGTTTGGGTTCAGCAATAAAAATCTGCTGGAATGCTCGTAACAAAAGTGCAGCAGCTAAAACGTTACCAATCAGAATTGCAATAGAAACAAGCCAGCCATGACCTTTAATCGTACCTTCGACCAATAAATGGATACCATCAAAACCTGGTGTTCCCGGCATAACCATGGTACTTAGCGCACAAATTACGAATAAAACAGCAATCGCAGGATTCGCATCAAACATACCACCCAAACGGGTGATATAGGCAGTATGCATACGTTTATAAATCATTCCAATGCTAAATAGAATACCTGCAGTTGCAAGTCCAAAAGATAAAGAAAGTAAAACACTTCCTTCCATACCGTAGGTATTGAAGTCAAAAACCCCAATAATCAACATTCCTGTTTGGCTAATCACTGCAAAAGCCAATAAACGACGAATATTGATTTGCATCAGTGCTAACAAAGCGCCATAGAAAATACCGATCAGTCCAAGTATCATGACAAAATCGGCCCATTGCTCAGCAGTTTCTGGTATGAATGGGATCACAAACCGAATAACAGCATAAATCCCTAATTTAATACCAATTAAGAAGATTCCAGCACTGGCAATCGTTCCTTGCTCTGCTAAAATAGGTAACCATGCATGAAATGGAAATAGTGGCATTCGAATAGCAAAACCAAAAAACAAGAGTACAAAAATTAAAGTGGCATACTCAAGTTCAGTATCACTGTGACGCAGTGCAAACCAATCGAACGACAAGACTTCATTAGTACCCATCACGCCAAACCCGAGCAGCATAAATCCAGCCAAAACCATGAGTAAGCCACTACCCCAGTGCTGTAATAATAATGCAACAACCCAACGTCGATTTTGCCCAGATCCAGCACGTATTGTCATGATGACAACGGGCACTAATTCCAATAGACAGAAAAACCAAAACTGCAATGCATTCATAGCAGAAAACGCGGCAATTAAGATTGTGCCATAACCTAAAATACAAGCAATCTGGATGCGATCCGAGGAACGTCTAGTCGTTGTCGTATAGATTAATGCCACGAGCATTAAAATGGCGGTCAAAGGTATAAATAAAACACTAGTGCCATCAACGCCAACGGTGTAGGTAACTATTAAATTCTGTATTTGTTCGTATAGCTGAATACCAGGTTGCGCAGTATCAAAAACAAGCAGAAGATAAATACTAAGCAAAATTGTTAGTATCGCACCAACAAAACCAGCACGCAAAGCCAAGACCGGTGAAGGTAACAACAAAACGATGAGCATTGTTATTAATGGCACCAGCGTCAAGGTTGTTAATACCGGAAACGATGTTGCTTCCGACCATAGGGTAATATTTACAATATCCATCAAATCCTCAAATTGAAGACGCAATCATTAAAACCACGAAAACAAACAAAACCAAATAGCGTGATTTAAGTAACAATTTCTCAAAAGTATTTGCGGCATGACCGAGTTGTTTTCCAATATCAACCATTTCAATACCAATACCACGAAGCACTAGGCGCTCTTCAAACCAACTCATGGCGCCAGCCATCCATTCTAAAAGTTTGCCGGCAAACCCTCTGCCACGACCTAATTTATTCAAGTCATTATTTTGTTCTGAAGGGGATATCTTTTGCTCCAACTGTGTTAGTGATGAAATGGCTGTCGCAGCAGAAGCAGGCGATCCCATTACACGATCAATAAAATTATTGTCGAAATAATCAAGATCTTTTCCTAGGCCACTAATCGGTCTCACCAAGGTTCTATCCGCAATAGGATCTAACCAAAAACGCTGTAAAGAAATATTATATAGCCAACGTTTATTGCCAAGATGAGAAGATACTTGACGCATTGGATTGCCATTAACACTGAAAACAAGCGATGGTGAAGTCAAAACTTGATAGCCACGAACAATGACATGGGCACAAAGATGCCAGCTAGCCAACTCCCAGAATCCTAACCCACATTCAGCAACCATTAAGCCAATTTGGCCTGTGATTGCAAAACATATTGAGCTTTTGACGTCCGTCTGAGTTAATCCAATGATAAAGCTATATAGCGCCGTAAATAAACCGACAACAACTAGTAGTGCCATCACAAAGGGTGCTTTTTCAAAAATAGGCTGCAACAATATAATCAGAAAAATACCTGAATGTATCATTACTGCACCATAGAACACGGCACTTGACGGTGTAGGCCCTTCCATAGCCCTAGCCAACCACGGTGAAAACGGTAACTGCGCCGATTTTGCAAAGGCTGCGCCGGCAAAACTTAAAGCGATAACCGTTGCTGTCGCCGTTGTTAACAAATCAGCCATGTCATTTATATCTAACCAATTGGTGGTTCCGAGATAATAGAAAGACAAAGCGATACCTAATATAAAAGAGGCATCACCAATCCGGTTAGTCACGAAAACACGTGTGGCATTTATCGTGGCAACTGGACGATCATAAGCAAATGAAATTAAGAAATAAGAGCATAACCCAGCCATTTCCCAGCCAATGAAGGTTATAACTGCATTACCCGATAACGTGATTAGCATCATGCCCGTGGAAAATAGGCAGAATATGAACAAGTAGCGAATAAATCCAGGCTCTTTAAACAAATAGAAAGTTGAGAATCGAGTGACTACCACTAAAATGACTGAAAATAGAGTGGCGACAATAACACTATATCCGCTGGTAATAAAAAGTAGATCAATACTTAAATTTTTACTTCCTAACCATTGTCCAACATGATAGAAGCCATCGTTATTATTAGAAAGATCTGATACCAGTAGCGTAATAGCTAAGACACAAGATATCGATACAGCTGATCTTGCAACCAGTGCCGCCACCGCTTCTCGGTTCCCTTTTCTATTCTTATTAAATAAAAAATCCGACCCGATATAAATAGCAGCGAGTAGCGGTATTAAGGGTATTAATACGACCAAAAAATCCATTTTAAGCTCCAGGCAAATCAGGCTGTTTAATTAACACTGGTGACAGCGGCTCATTTTGATCCTGATAGTATGACATTGATGTTTCAAAGACTGGCGGTGCTTTCTCTTCAGCTTGCCAAGGTACAAACCCAGTATCACGTTCAAATATAGAAATATCACCAGAGTCAGGATCAATTGCTCCAAACAATATCCAGCCACCTCCAATAAGCTCACGAAGTGCTGCTTGACGCTCGTAAATCTGCCCAAGCACCTCAGTTTTAGCTTCGACTAAAACCTGTAATCGTAAAGGCTCATGAATTTCAACCATTTGTTTTGACAGGCCTGTACGCAAATCACTGCTCGTGCCTTCCATCACGCCAAACATGCCCGTTATATTATGTGTAATCTTTGAGCCACAACCAAAGTAATCATTATTTACGGTAGAAAAGTAGTATTCAAGATTAATACCGGCACCCACTGGGCCAACGGCTAATAACAAATTTTCTAACAATTTGCCATCTTTATCTTGCGTTGGATCATATGAAATCAAGAAAACCCGGCGATCCAAAAATGTTCCTTGTGAGATAGAGCGTCGTCCTACAATCGCAGCAGCAATGGTTGCATGATTGAATTCAGGAAATGCCTGCGAGAAATCATTAGACCGTAAGAAAACGTGCTCTTTACCTTCTTCTGGTGTTTTAGGGTTATTGGCTGAATCAAAACGGCGGCATCGTTCATGTGCAGATGCTTTACTCGCTTTTATCAAATCACTTTGAAGGGCTTCAAAATGTGGCAATGATTTTTCAGGTATGTCTTCAAGATCAAACCAAGTGAATTCATCGCTACACGTGTCATGTTCGGCACCAACAAACCAAGTATCTTCCGGCACAGTTACGCCGCGCTCCACCAACAATGCCCTAATTTCAGGGCGGTTCGCCATGGCGGCGAACAAACGTGCATTTGGTCCCCCGCGTTTTCCGCTGCATGCACCACAGTTATAAGCAAATCCATGCGGGTTATTTTGGTTTGTAGAACCATGCCCAAATAAACACACAATCGGCGCAAATCCGTAAGACAAGCCTGTCGTACGCATAAATACGGAAAGTTTGTCTGCTTGCTCGATATCCGTAAAACCATAACGAGGATTCTCAATTGTCGCAGCGACGTCGGAAGCGGGTGCATTAAACTGTAATTGTGTTGGCACCTTTTTCTCAATGGATTCTTTGATCATGCTATTAACAGATAACGCATGTTTAGGTAAAAATATTTTGCCTAATAAGTTAACAAATACCAACGGAGCTAAAGCATCAATAACCGCATGTGAAAGTATAAGGCTACGTCTTAAAGATTGGTTCATAACATACGTAATCTTTTTATAAAAGCGATTCCCTACATTATGCCCTTGAAGCGTACTTTCCGTTCCCACTCTCGGCACTTCATTAACTTCGTTCGTTGGTGTTACAGGAAGCGGACACTGTTTTTTTCTTTTGGTATCATCAAGACCTTTAAAATTCATTGGTACGCCAAAGAAACCTGCGGCACCGATGGTCTCAATTGACGGATTAATTTCCTCTAATTGGCGCCGTAAACTTTCTTCACGATCATCCATACAAGAAACTATCTGCGCTTGGGGCCTCTGTTTACGCACGGCCCATCGACCACGGTTACGATTGGCACGTAAGATCTGATAAAAATTTTCTCTGTAATGATATTCGTAAGCATAAAGCCATACGTTGCCACGCTTGTCCGCAGTAAATTCTTCTAATACTGCCAACATATCAAGCAAATCTTTTTTCTGGATATGTATAAGATGCGTCGCATTAATTCCCAAATGCTGGCATAAGCGAAATAAACGCCACCCTGTATTAAAAGCATTATGCTCTATTTTGTTTTCGGCCATAGGACTGAACTGCCACGTCCACACTAGGTCGGCCAATTCCTTCCACTCAGTTTGATTTTGACGCTCAGAACCCGCACGTTGTAGGAGATTGTTTGCTAATTGGGTAATATATTCGGGTAATTCACCTTGGTACAATTGGGATCGAACCGTGAATTCTGACAGGTTTTTATTGAAATAATACTGTAATACACTGATTTTAGGCTCAACATCCCAGTTTTCACGGCAAGCTTGTGTAAGCCATAATCTATCCAATGTTAAACGAATCGCCAGATAATCGGCTAAATGTAATTTTGACGGACCACTATCGGGTAGATAATTCGGGTTATGCTGTCGCCAACTAATCATGCCTGACCAACCTGGCAGCTCAAACGCAAGCAAGCGTAAATACCCTTCCCATTTTTCTTCTGGAATTTCCAAGTTTGTTAACTGCATAATAATACAGTCAATCGGATCGTCAGGTGCTTCTGAGATCACTTGCTGCCAATCAGGGATATCATGCAAAAAAGGATTGGCATCAAAATAAACAACCTTTCGCCAAGCAGTGTACAAACCATGTTCACAATCAGGTAATTTCCAGGCCGACACACCTTCATCTAAGGCAGAAGCACATATACGAATTAACTGCGCACGAACAGAGAACAGAATGTCAGTTCCTGTGAGCGCCTTTACGAAATCACGTAGCGTCATACTGTCACCCAGCTGCGCTAACATCTCTTCGAGTTTAATCTCAGCATCTTGGCGCATCTTCTGATGAACCATCAAATCATCACCGCCTGACTGAGCCATGCGTATTTTATCAAGCCAGATAATTGCTTGTTCTTCTGACAAATCAAGCATATTCTCAGGATGTAATGATGCTTGTTCCAACTCAACTTTATCTGAAATATGATTCCATATTGACCTGACAACTTCTTCTTCACTCATGTCAGTTGCCAGCAATTGTTCGCGCTTCACTTCTGGAACATCAAATTGAATTTTTTTTAGCGCTTCTAATTCCTCAATTTGCCAATTTAACTGACTGTCAGATATACCATGTAAATCATATAACAACGCGACACGATAAATATCGTTCCTTGTAATCGTTACTTGATCAAATTTGCAAACAACTTGTTCAGCCTGTAATACAGGATTGTGCGCGATTGATGCAGCTAAATCTTCATCGGTAATTGATCCTTTCAGGTATAGCGCCCTGTTACGATCATCTGATAAATAGCCATGAATACCGGTTAGGGTTTCAACTTCTTTCACAGCGCTTTCAAATGGCAAATGCTGAAAACCATGAATCGTATTGTGGTGAACGAATTCACGTATTGTTGCTTGCCCAGGTAGCAGATGGGCCAAGTGATCTAAATACGCTAGAATCTGCTGCTTCTTATCGGGAAACTCAGAATTTTCTTGCATTGCTAATCCTAATCTTGTTGAATACTTAGACTGATAATGTCATTCATTTGATTTACTGTTGCTGACGACAAATCAATCAGTAACGAAGGCCATAAACCAAATAGCAAAATACTTCCAACCAATATACTCGCAGCTATTAATTCGGGTGTTCGCAAATCTTCAATTTCGCGCATTTGTGGTTTGACAGGGCCCGTGAATAACATGCCAATTGTCCGCATGGCATAAGCTGCGCTGATGAGTATGCTAAGACCAAGAAATACCATTAAGAACCCCCACTCTTGAAAACCACCAATGAATGTATGAAGCTCAGCGACAAAACCAACCGTGCCTGGAAGCCCCATGGCTGCGAATAGTGTAATAGTCATAAATAATGCGAAACGCGGCATGACTCTAACCAAAGAACTGTAATCCAGAATGTTACGTGTATGAGTTCGCTCGTAAAGCAAACCAACCAGTAAAAACATTGCACCTGCAATCAATCCATGCGCGGTCATTTGTAGCACGGCAGCGGTCATCCCAGTTAAATTTAGAGTAGCGATGCCTAGCAATACAATTCCCATGTGACTAACCGATGAATAAGCTACCATTGCTTTTAGATCTGTTTGTCGCCATGCCAATAAGCCACCATAAATCATGCCGAACAAGGCAATAAAAACGAGAATCGGTTGCAATGTTAGCGCCGCATCAGGCAGCATAACAATGGCTCTTATGAGTCCATAAGCACCCATTTTTAACAAGATGCCGGACAGCAAAATACTGATTGGACTCGGAGCCTCTACATGGGCAAGCGGTAGCCAGCCATGTAATGGAAAAATAGGCATTTTGACACCAAAGCCAATCAAAAATCCAAATAACACCCATATTTGCTCATCTTTCGGCATACTTTGTGCTGCCACACTCATTGAAGCCATCAATGTACTGCTGTGAGGGGGCATGTATTGACTAATCGCGAATAGACTCATCAACATAAAAATTGATCCGCCCATCGTATAGAGTACAAAGTTAAGACTTGCCACATGGCGTTGAGCACCTCCCCAACGGCCGATCAATAAAAATAAAGGCGCTAAGGTTACTTCCCAAAAGATGTAAAACAAAGACCAATCTTGTGAAAGAAATACACCCAGCATACCCAACTCAAGGAGAAGAATTGAGATGTGATATCCTTTAACGCCGTGGGAAATATTGAACGATGCAAGTAATGCTATAGAAGTGAGTAAGCTTGCTAAAACTACCATTGGCAGTGATAAACCATCAATGCCGAGGGCAAAGTGACTGCCTAATTTTGGATTGAATATAAACTGCTGTTCAAATTGTAGAGTGCCATCATGTATGTTGAAACTGAAAACCAACCAGCAACTGATTAAAAAAGCAATTGTTGCAAACAAGTTGGCAATAAAACGTATTTGAGTTGTATTCTGTTTTGGTGTCAACGCCAGAAATAAAATACCAATTGCAGGCGCTGCAAGTAATAGACTGAGTATCCCCATTGAATCATTTGCCTTTTTTTGTTTTTGCTAGATGCATTTGTTTAATTTTATAAAATAAATAATTAATTTATTAGGAATTCTTAACTCTAGTTTGCTCTAATTATGAATCACAGTTTGTATTGTAGGGAGAATTTATTTTCGTATTTTATTCATAATGGATAAATATCCCCGTCCATCGGTAGGGAAGGCTAACACAAGCAATGTGAATAATTTGTGATAATAAAGTGAATAATTCGTGAAGAATGGCGAGTAATTTTTTTGCTGTTGAAGAAGTTAGTAAAATAGCTTAAAAGGCATGACTGTACTTGGATGATAGCGGTCTTATTTTTGTTCGGTAGAGCTAAATAACGTAGCTGTTATAATGCTGTTTTCTGGATTATGCGCACGGACGCACCGTGGCGGGATTTGCCGTCGGATTACGAATGGCTTATGATTATTGACACCAGCCATTGCAAGGTTCACCTCCATGCTGCTGAGGCCAGAGGCGGAAATCAAGACATGAGTCGCACAAAAGGAGGGTAATACCAAGATGCATCTGGCCGTGGATGCGCATGGTATGCCGATCAGAACTCTCATTACACGAGGTACCACAGCGGATTGCACGCAAGCTGATCGCCTGATCGAAGGGTTTGACGCGGATTATTTGCTGGCAGATCGCGGTTATGACAGCAACGCAATTATTGAACAGGCAAGGAGGCAGGGTATGGAGACCGTAATTCCCTCAAAGAAAAACTGCACAGAACAGAGGTCTTACGACAAAGAGCGCTATAAATTGCGGCATCTTGTTGAAAATGCTTTTCTTCATCTTAAGAGATGGCGCGGTATCGCCACGAGATACCCCAAAAAAACCGCCTCTTTCCTCGCCACTGTGCAAATCAGATGCATCGCTCTCTGCGATACTGAATTGCTTTCATGATGCGTTGGTAGTCGATTTTTCATTGCCCGATAAAATCAGCAATACGCAATCGTATAGGCAACTTTAAGTGCTCGATGGTGTGCACACGAGTAGGCTTGAATATCTCTCCACTCAAGGTAGAATGTTTTCATATATTATCTGAACCCAGAAAACCCTGAATTACCTGCTGATCGAGTTGCTGTCTATGCAATCTATTTCGCAGGTATTGTCACAATAATAGAAATGGCCTTATCGTAATAACATGATTGAATTCATTGCTGCATTTGCTCGGTGGTCACAATTGACTGCCAATTTAATTTTATTTGGAAGTTGTGTTTTTCTGTTTATTATTGGTCAGCAGAAAACATTATTTGAAGCTGCTTGGATCGTCCGGTTGGAAAGGTGTTTTCCATGGATGGCGGGTGCCGTCTTACTTGGATTGATTGGCATCCTGGCTATCACGACAGGTGAAGCAACGGGAATTGTTGCTAATGTTTGGAGTCCACTTGCCTGGCTGGAAATCGTGCAGAAAACGCAGATTGGTTATGTTTGGGTGGTTCGCGCGGCGCTGGCAAGTGTGCTATTGATGGCCATTCTTGCTCTTCGGTGTGCTAACCGGGAAAGATGGCATTATCTTTTATGGGCTGTTGCTGCTTCGCTTCCGCTGATAGCGGGTACGCTGATGAGTCATTCCAGCGCGGACGAGATGTCGTTTGCAGCGATTGCTCCGTATGCGGTGCATATATTGCTGGCAGGCGTTTGGTTTGGAGCGTTACCGGCTGTTCTGCTTGTTTTATACAGTAGCCACAGTGCATCCGGTAAAGCAATGGGCTTGGTAACGGCAAGTTATCTGAAAAAATTCT
The DNA here is from genome assembly GCF_902826915.1 of uncultured Nitrosomonas sp. Taxonomy (GTDB): domain Bacteria; phylum Pseudomonadota; class Gammaproteobacteria; order Burkholderiales; family Nitrosomonadaceae; genus Nitrosomonas. The sequence goes on along the minus strand of NZ_CADEGP010000053.1, from coordinate 10,804 downwards.
CAGTCATTGCAGCGCCTGTCATGTTGCTGTTGGCGGTGACCGGTTTGATTGTGACCGATCGCTTGGTTGAAACTTTTTATCATACCCTGGTTGCCAGTCCTTACGGCTGGTTATTAATCGCCAAGTTAAGTATTCTGGCGGTCATTTTGGTGATTGCATATCAAGTACGTTACCGGTGGCTTCCCAAGTTGTCTGAGGACAGTATTGAACAGAACAATCGCAGCACTAAATATCTAAGGCAGTGGGTCGGCATTGAGTTCTTTTTAGCAGTATTGTTGGTACTGCTTGCAACCATTCTGGCCAATACGCTCCCTGCCAAGCATACGATGATTGAGAATTGGCCTTATCCGTTCCGTTTTTCGATCAATGCAACCTGGGATGAGCCGTATGTGCAAGAAATGGTGTGGTCCGGAATTGTGTTGTTTCTCATCGCATTGAGTACTATCTGGTTGGGTAAAAAGAATCACTGGAATCGCATGGCAAAGATTTTAGTGCCTAGTTTGCTGGGAATGAGTTCGATGGCGATTGCTTTGCCGCCTTTAGCGATTGAAGCTTATCCTGAGACTTATTTGAAACCGACAATCCCTTTTGATGCGATCTCCATTGTTAATGGTTCCAGGTTGTTTGCAGAAAACTGCAGCAACTGTCATGGACCGCAAGGCAAGGGTACTCAGCCTGTGGTCGATCCCGACGTGCGTGACCCTACCGATCTGTTGACGCAACAACATACGGCAAAATATACCGTAGGTAACGTTTTTCATCTGTTAACGCGCGGTATCCCTGGAACGCAAATGCCGGGTTATGCAGCAACTTTATCCGAAGATGATCGCTGGGATTTGATCAATTTTCTTCATGCACTGTCGCGTGGTTTTGATGCGCGCTTGTTGGGGAGTATGATTTTACCTGAGATGCCTGTCATCTCATCGCCGGTATTTAATTATGCAGCGAATGATGGTTCCAGTGGCAATTTAAAAGATTTCCGTTTGCAAAAGAATGTATTGCTAGTGTTATTTTCTTGGCCTCAATCTAAAGAACGCTTTTTTCAATTGGCTGCTGCATATGACAGAATCAAGGCGCTAAATACCGAGATTCTGGCGGTTCCAATTCGTGCGCTGAGTCAAGCGGAGTTGGAGCAAGTTGCTGAAATTGCTAATTTTCCTGTGGTAATCGAGGGTTGGTCGGAGATCAAAGATAGTTATTGGCTCTACCGCCGAGTTAGAACGGTTCCTGATTTGTCGGGTAAAGGAATGTTTCCTGGACATATGGAATTTATTACCGATCGTTTTGGTTACTTGCGCGCACGATGGGTGGGCCAATTCGAAGGATTTGGTTGGCAAAATTTCGATGCTTTGACACTGCAGTTGAGGCAACTTAATCAAGAAGATGAAATCATGCCGCCACCCGGTGAACATGCGCATTAAAGTTCTTACAAGGAGATTGAGATGAACAATATGAAATGGAAAAAATTATGCCAGGGTAGCCTTACTCGGAAGTTCATGTTGTTTTGGATTGTCGGGCTACTATGCATTGCTGCATCGCATGGATGGGCTGGCAATTCGGAAAGGCAAACATTGAAAACGGTTGAAATCGAGGGTATTTCAATCAATACACCACTAGAAATGATTGCGGATATTCTACAAGCGCGGGATTACATACAGATCAAGGAGTCTTTGTATACAAAACAGGAATATGCGGATAAAGGGCGGAGTACTATTTCTCGTGTGGAAATCGATGATAATTCAGCTTTTCGTCAAATCACCTATTATCGCGGCATGAGCGGTGGGCGGAACAAAAGCCCCACATCGCGTGATGCACCGATTCCTGATTCCGATATCGGCATGGCGCAACAGCTTTATCATTTAGTTTGTACGGATATTGCAGAAGAATTGGAAAATGCAAGAGTGTGCGATCCTCTCACTTCGACCGATATCAGGTTTGGTCGTGCACAGTGGATTCAAATCGACGATCATTTTTCTGCCATATTGACTGCATCGGATACCAATGCAACCATTGGAATAAGATTTGCAAGGAATTGATATGAAACAAGGACAATGCTAAGTGAGCTGCATCTGAACGATAATAGAGAAATGAAAAAATTAGCGATGTATACAAAGTGCCATCGATTTCCATTTGAAATCATACAATGTGCAGTTTAGTTCTATTATTGATTTAACTTAAGCTCCTATAGCGAGCTGAAATAAGGGGGTGTGTCTTGGAAAAGAGTAACGTCAGACTTAAAGTCTGTAATTGAATATTTATTTTCAAATTTACTTAACTTGACAATACATTACGGACAAATATGCGCAGCATCCTTACACCGGCATACGCACCCACTCGCTTTCCCAATTGCTGAATTCCTCTGCTGGCATCGGCATGCTGATCAGATAGCCTTGCGCCACATCGCATTCCAATGTTACCAGGAGATCCCACACAGCCTGACTATCGACTCCTTCCGCCACTACCTCCAAATCCAGATTATGCCCAAGTTCAATGGTTGAATGCACAATCACAGCTGAATCATTGTTTGCTTCCATTGGCATGACAAACGACTGATCAATCTTGATTGAATCTACTGGCAGTTTTTGCAAATAACTCAAGCTCGAATATCCCGTGCCAAAGTCGTCAATGAATAATCGGGTCCCAAGTTTCTTTAGCTTGGTTAATGTCTCTAATGCGATTGACGGCTCTTCCATTAAGGTGCTCTCGGTCAATTCAAATTGAATCAGCTCCGGACTAATATTCCAAGTGGAAAACAGACCTTTGATACGGTCGATAAGCATAGGGTCATACAAATCATGCGCGGATAAATTCACCGATAAGGCCTGCTCTAACCCTACCTCATGCCAGGCATAACTTTGACTAAAAACTGCATCGAGCATCCAATGCGTCAGAGGAGTAATTAAACCGGCATTTTCAGCGAGCTTGATGAACTCCGTGGTTGCAAGCATGCCGTGCACAGGGTGCTGCCAGCGCACCAAAGCCTCTGCTCCACACACCCGTCGCGAAACAATGTCGACTTTGGGCTGACAATATAGCAATAACTCTTTTCGTTCAATCGCTTGACGAAAATCCCCCATCAAGGAAAGACGTCGGGTACATTCTTGTTCCTGTCCTCCTGTATATATGGCGTAGCCGCCCCGGGAAGGACAGACATCATTTGTAGCCGCATTAGCACGTCGCAACAAGATATCCGCTTCGATAGCGTGAACTGGATAAAGGGCAATGCCTATGCTGACGCGCGGATCGACCATTAGACCCGCTACTTCCACGGAGTCGTGCAAGACATTAGCCAGCCGCTGTGCAGCTTGAATAGCATCACCAGATCCTCCACTGGGCAAGAGCAAAGCAAACTCGCCTTCACCGACTCGCGCCAGGAAATCACTAGTTTCCAGGCTGCGCTTTAGCCGCTGAGCCAGTTGTTGCAGCAATTGATCTCCCGAACCATAACCTAGGATTTGATTGATGCCACGCAGCCGGACAATACTCATATGCAAGAGAGCGAGAGGATGATGATTATTTTTTGCAGTTTGAATGGCATCTTGCAAGCGCTCAAGCATGAAGGTGCGATTGGGCAATTCAGTCAAGGAATCATAATAAGCCAGCCGTGCAATGGTAGCTTGGGCTGTCTGATGCTCAATGCGCATGCGCAGGTTGGTGATGCCATAAGCCAAGTCATCGGCCAATTCGCTGAGTAACTTGACTTCTTCTTCATCGAACGCATCAGGTTCGATTGCACCCATAACCAAGGCACCAAGCACCTGCTCATTAACGCGCAAAGGAAAAGCGGTAACTGCAGCATAACCGGCCTTGATTGCATTTTCGCGAAGAGGAGCATAAGCGGGGGCAGTGTAGACAGGGTCAGTGAGGATATTCCTGCCCACACAGGGCTGGCCTGTGCGAATCGCAGTAGCTGTAGCGGAGCGTCCCATTTCTGTATCGGCCCATGTGTATTGTAGCGCCTCCACAAATTCTTTATCGACTCCAATACTTGCCATCCAGTGAAGACTCTTATCTTCGTCGTGTTCTGCATATACGACGCCAACCATGCGATAACCACCCTTTTCCACGATAACTTGGCACATATCATGCAGCAATTCTTGCTCGTCTGAGGCATGCAATAAAGTATGATTGCCAGCGCTCAAAGTTCTGAGGGCACAAGTGACGCGCTCGATTATCGTTAGTAGTTGTTCATTCTTTGTCACTGAATTATGACTTACTGTATTGGTTTCTTTGGCAGAGTATGCCATAGTCCATCACCTCTAGATTGTAATAGCTTCATTATAGTCGGCAGATTCGTTTCTGGCTGAAGTCAATCTTAAAGTGGGATATACTGATTTTTAGTCATCAGTTTGTGTCAGTATGATGACAAGCCATTTTCAGGGACTGCCATATTAAATGCACTCAAATGCCATGATGCCGCCTTCCGTATCCATCGGCTCTTTTCTAGGCACTGGATGTTATTCTCATTACGACATTAAAAAACGGCAAGTCAAGAATAAAAGAACTCAAATAATCAATGATATTTAATTATTATCGCTTCATTTCACTGCACGAAGCGCCAAACTGAAAACAACTGTAACACCGATGGTGTTTCATACTCACCGGTTCTTGCAGACTTTCAGTCAGAGTTCGCCCTAACACATAATCAGCATCGTCATCGACCAGTGTGCACGCATAAACCTTGCATTCACCGGCATTCTTCACCACCATACGGCTAAAAGCGCACATGAATTCACGCCGGGTTGATTCGGTTTGATAATCCACCATGCAACTCTGTGTAATCTGGGGCGCAGGAACGATACTATTAGGTGGATAAAATTCAGGAAATTCAATTCGCGGTAAATTTTCTGGTAAACCCGCGCCGCGAAAAACCTCTGCAAAGCACTTAGCTACTTTACTTGCCGACAAACCAGCAATTTTCTGACTTGCCACGGATACACTGAATCCCAACTCATTCAAAGCATATAAACCATCCAGCGCCATCGAAAACATCCCCTTACCACGGGACCGATCATGCTCATCCGCCAGGAAATGATCAAGGCTAACTCGGAAATGCACAGCATGGGGATGTTCACGCATTGACTCCAATTGCGACAAACGCTTGATCAGTGGTTCCGTAGCGTTAGTCAGCACCATGCAGGGACGATGCTGCAATGCATAATCCAGAATATGTACTATGTCTTTGTTAACAAAAGGCTCTCCACCGGTAAAAGAAAATTGCTTAACGCCTAGAACCATCGCTTCGTCAATATATGGTTTAGCATCATCGAAACGCATCAGTTGCAGGCGATCATCACCAGGTTTTGATCCTTCCAGGCAGAAGGGGCAAGCTAAATTACACGCGGTGCCGGTGTGAAACCATAATTCCTCCAAAGCATGCGAACGGATAAAGCCATGCGGCTTGTCATCGTGTGTGACATACCATGATTTGGAGCGATGAGTGTGGGGTTTTCCAGATGTTGGTAAAACAGTGGCATTCATGTTCAACAGCATCCGCTGGTCTGTCCGTCAGTGGTTGCATCTGCAAACGGAATGCCCATGCCACAACCGGAGAAAATACCGAAATGCTGATCAAAGTTACCATAAAAATCGAAGTGCTCTCTGAATCGCGTGTCATGCAGCATACGCCAGGTATTCCCACACACTAGAAACTGCTTGTCAGCTTCAATAAAATGATGCTTATCCAACCGAAATGCATGAGGATGATGAGGAATCGTGCCTCGATATACCACCGATTGTCCATGATCCTCACAAGCCGGCTCCAGATCGTGCAATTTAAACAGCCGATAAGTTGCCGAATAAAAATGAATATTCCCGGTTTTGTCGGATAACTCAGAGTTATTAATGCCAATTGACCGATCTTCGACCAAACGCGGATCGGCAAAACCATTCTTGCGCGCCAGTTGCAAAAAATCATTCCAATACAGTGCGCCGCTTAAGCATTCGCCATACAGTACCGGATCGTGCGTCAATTCCGCTGGAATACGCCGGTCGCTGTAGACATCGGAGAAATACAGTTCCCCACCAGGTTTCAATGTACGGAAAGCTTCACGCAATACCGCCGCCTTATCTGACGCTAGATTAATGACGCAATTCGATACGATTAAATCCACGCTGGCATCCGCCAATGCAAGCTCGTGCAACCGTTCGATATAGCCGTGCAGAAAGCGCACATTGCTGTGTTTGTAGCCGAAGGCTTTCTGGTGGTGTTTTTCATGCTGACGGGCAACCGCCAGTTGCTCTTCAGTCATATCCACGCCAATGATTTGTCCTTTCTCTCCGACTAATTGCGATAGCACATACACATCTCTCCCCGCACCGCACCCTAGATCCAGAATGGTTAATCCCTCCAGTAATTCAGGCAAAACCAAACCGCAGCCGTAATAACGTGCTCGCACTTCCGCATGCACTCGATTCAGCAGCGGTTTGATAAAATGCGGCAATCCTGTGTCTGTGCAACACGCATCAGTCAATAAATCCTGAGTTCCTGTAAGGGTTTCACCATAATATTTTTGCACAATCTCTTGCATGATATTCCTTCACATTGGATGATTTGCATCATTATGTCATTCACGAGCCAATTTTAGAATGGTATTTTTCAGCGAGTTCCTGAGGCGTAACGCCACGCATAAAATTCCAGGCCAATTTACGATTATGCCAGGTACGCCGCCACCAACCATCACGCCGCCACCGACGCGTATCGACAAAAACAGGCTCGGACAATGCTAAAAACTTACCACAACGACGAGCGGATTGCACTAAAGGCACTTCCTCAAACAGCGGCCACGGCGCATGTCCGCCTATTTGTTGATAAACTAAGCGTTTGATAAAAATTCCTTGATCACCATAGGGAACACCGAAACGGCATCGTAGCGCTATCGCCGGTTCCAAAATAAAAGCTTGCCAAGCACGCGGCTTGGCAAAGCGGAAACGAAAATAACCACCAATTGCACCTCGTGCTAACGCACTTGATATCGCTGCCACCGGATCGGTAGAGAGTTGCGCATCCGCATGCAGAAACCACAACACGTCACCTTTGGCCTGCATTGCGCCAAGGCGCAATTGCTGCCCACGGCAAGGCTCACTCACCAACCGCTGTATCCTGAACTGTTTGCAAATATCTAAGCAGTGGGCGCTATTGGCAGCATCAACGATAATGATTTCACACGGCTTATTCGGTAATTTCTGCAACTGCCTCATTAAACGCGCTAAATTTTCATCATCATAATAGCAAGGGATAATGACACTATACTTAACCATAAGGTATCTTTGTAGATGAAGTGATCTTATCAACAAGCTCCAACAATGCACGGCGCGCGGGTCGTTCATCTTGTCGCAGCAAACGAGTCAGCGCTATCAAATCTTTTAACTCATCGACATCACGCCCTTGTTTTATCGTCATCACGGATTGTCCGGCATTGCGGCAAATATCCATCAAAGAGAGGCCTAAACGACTGCTGCTCCACGGCAAAGCAGCCAAGTCCGGCCATGTACATCGATTGGCCATAAGCACGACACCACCATCGAGGGCTGGAATTAACACAACATCATGATATTGCAATGCAGCACAGGTCGCCTCGTAATCAACTGAAGTCAACCCCGGTGCGTCACTGCCGATAAATACCAATTGTTCCATGCCTTGCGCACGCAATGCCCGATCTAATGCATTGAGCCGCTGTCCTAAATTGCCTGCCACCTGCGGCATGATGGTTCCCGGAAAATACGTCGGCACTGACAAGGCTTGCGCCCATTCCATATCTTCTTGATTGGCGGGCGCAATGATCACCGGGCCAGGCCAATGACATGTGTCTTCCAGTGCACATGCTAACAATGCATCAGCAACCTGCTGCGCCAATTCCATACCTAGACTCGCAGCCAATCTTTGCTTACCTATGCCGAGAGCCGGTCGCTTACACAGTAAAACAAGAACAACTTTGCTCATGGAGTCATAACTTTAAATTAATAAACAGCCTATTGGCAAGACCAAGGGGAATCGCAAGTTTACTACTTAATCTAACTATTGCGATTGGTGCTTGAATTCACCATACTATAGCTGCGCCGAAGAGTGTTTGGCGTTGTTCTTCGCAAGCACAAGGATTCTTAATTTTGAACCCGAATACCGCCTTGAGTTTTAAATTAGAAATATCGCTATCGAAAGGTGGTTATTCTATAAGGAGAATAAATCATGAAGAAACTGTATATTAATCTGTTTTTATTGATAATATTGTTTTTTGGATTGAGTTCTGCATATGCTGCAAATGAATTAAAATTCAAGGCGGGCTTAAGTGGCGCGCAAGAGGTTACCACTCCCGCAGGCGGAGTTGCTGCTGATACTACCGGCGCAATCGAAGTTGAATTTGATTCGGCGTTAACCAAAGCGCAGTTTCGTCTTACTGTTCGTAATGGTTCTGGAGTAACGCAGGCACATTTTCACTGTGCATCTGCGGGGGTGAACGGGCCGATCGTGGCTTTTCTTTTCGGTCCTGTAGATCCGCCAGTGGATGTGGGCGAAGGTTCAGTTGAAGTTGCCTTGGATAACAGCGATATCGTATCGCCTGAAACACCTGAGGCTATTGAAGCATGCGGCGTGCCGCTTAATAACATCGCTTCTCTGGCTTTTGCAATGCGAGGCGGAAAAATCTACGCGAATGTGCATAGTACGGCTTTCCCAGCAGGTGTGATTCGGGGGCAGTTGCTAGAAGAAGAGAGCAGCAATGATGACTAAGGCTCAAGTCAGTAAAAAGGAAAGGCAGTTTATTATTATGATCTGATGACAAATGGATTATAGAAATAAGGTAACAAATTAGTATCTGAAGTTAGATCAAATACCGTTGTGCTGGGTATTTCTTGCCCAGTACAACGCAATTGCGTAAGACATAATAATCACACAATGAAGTACCCGTTGTAGACCTTAAACATTTGGCACCCTCATTGTTATTTTTGCCGGCTACATCGCTTGGATTATTACAATAAGAAGGGGCATAAGATGTAAGGCCTGATCTCGGTATCCTTGCCGTTTTGGTATCTAATCAAGAGGGATTATGATGCGTGAGGAAAAAGAAAAGATCACCGTTTATTATGATGGCGCATGCCCCAGTTGTATCAAGGATCGAGAAAACTATGAAAAGCTGGCAGGAAAAAATGGGAAAGATGTATGCTGGTTCGATATCACTGGGCAAGACGAACATTTGCGTGGCATCGGTATTGATCCCCACTTGGCCCTGACTCAGTTGCATGTTCGTGATGAGCAACAAAAGATAGTTTCCGAACTGGATGCTTATATTTTGTTGATATCCCGGGTATTCCTGCTAAAGCCGCTGGCTTGGTTCATCGGTCTGCCCGTGATTCGGCCATTGCTGTCGTCAATCTACCACCGGATGGTCAAGCGGCGCTTGGAAAAAAGCGGGCGTTTGTAGATGGATGAAAAACGATATTTCCAGGGTGAAGATAGCGCTGAACTCGCCTACCGGCGATGGACACCGGTACAAGGTGAACGGTGTACGCCCATCGTGCTGCTGCATGGTGCTGCAAGTAACTCTACGCGGTGGTGGCATTTCGTTAAGCATAGCCGTTTGGCTAACGATCGGCTTCTGCTTCGTCCAGATCTACGCGGACACGGAGAATCCATTTGGCGAGGAGCGGCACGTATCAAAAACTGGAGTCAAGATATTGCCAGCATGCTGGATCACGAGCAGCAGGCGCAAGCTTTCGTAGTGGGCCATTGTTTGGGCGCCAACATTGCGCTTGGCTTCGCATCGCGCTTTCCCGATAGGTGTGCTGGATTGGTGCTGATCGAACCCATGGCGCGTGAAGCGGTAACGGGCATGCTTGTCTGGCTACGGCGGCTTTTGCCGGTACTGCATCTTGCTTTGGGATTGATTAAATTACTCAATCGCTTTGGTCTTTATCGACGCCAGCTCGAAACTCTGGACCTGCAGCTACTGGACCGTCGCCTTCATGAAGCCAATCATACGCAACTAAAAAAAATATTGTCAGATTACGGTTCACCTTGGCTTGACATCAAGACGATGCCGATAGTCCAGTACTTCAGTAATCTCATTGAGCTTATGCAACCTCTGCCGGTTGCTACTGTGCATTGTCCCTGCCTGGTGATTCAATCGCGCGGGCGAAGCATCACCGATGCAAAGCGCACGCAATCCGCGCTTGCAGCATTGCCACGAGTGGAGTTTGTTACCATTGACTCCGATCATTGGCTCCCGGCCACACATCCTGATCAACTTTGCGAGCTGATAGACACCTGGGTGTTAAAAAATCATACTCTCTGCTAGGCATACTATTTTTCAAATTGAGATTTGTGTAAGCAGCGGAGTAAAAATAAAAAGACCTATTTTTGGTTTTTGGGATTAATGGTATTGAATCAAGTTTGGGCGCAAAGTAGTTCAACTAATGCCGGGATGGTAGACAAAGATATAATCTTTGAACGTGTTATAAAAGATGATGAGCAGGGTAATGCTTTTTATCACGATAGCGGCACACTTTCAATTCCAAGTGTCGATGCGCTTGGACAGCCAGGCTTGTACCGAAAATTTTTCTTACAGTATGATTCAGATATTGATGCGTATAAATTGATGCGAGTTGATGCAGCTCCATTAACTGAAGATATCGTAAAGCAGATAGATCTTGTGGTGACAGACGAGAAGCCAATTCAAGTTTTTCTTAAAGTAAGCGTATATTTCAGCTATTCATGTGGGAATGCTTTGATTGTTAATCAAACAGTGGGTAGATATTTAGATAGAGCTTACTCAAAAAGCATAACTAACTGATTGAGTTTAACAATATTGTA
>NZ_CADEGP010000052.1 GCF_902826915.1 uncultured Nitrosomonas sp. | reverse complement strand
TCCCCTGGTCAATTTTCAACCGTAATGGGTGGTCAATTTTAAGCCGGTATCAACAGCCCAGATTGTATGTTAATAGACAGATACCATTGAAATCACAGGAGAAATGCGCCTTCTGAGCCGATAATGATCGATAAAAGTGATTGTTTGCGTGATTTCAGCAAGAAAATTACTAAAAAATACTCTTTCACACACAAAAAAATCAGAAATTGTAACGAATTTGGAAATTCGTTGAATTTTGCAAAGGTCTCACCTAATCAAAAAGCATCAAATGATGCTATTCCCAACCAAAAACTGTTGTCCATGAAAAATCACACTGTCGCAGACTATTTAATTTGCCAGTTGATGCTTAAAGATAGTGATTCGCACAAAAATCCCTAACTTTCAGTAAGTTTGCGTAATATTTCTTCTAACTTATCCGATAGTTCAAGACTAAATATTTTTACGACTTCACTTTGTTTTTTTACAAGAGCATCATAAGTATGATTCTCAGCTTTTTCAGTAATTATACTTTTTTCAAAATGTAAATTGCGATTATCAGCCTTTCTGTATACGAACCACTGTACCGATAACATTACATTATTATTAATATCAGCATCAAAGCGATGTACATCAATCACTACCTGATAATCGATACTTTTGGCATTGCGCCACGGAAAAACGGTCACATAGTAATTATTGAGCAACGTCTGTAAATTATGAGCGAGTACCTGAGTGAAATTTTTTTCTAAAGGCTCCGCCCAGCGATGCATATCGTTGATACTGATTTCCGAATCTGATTGCCGCACAACAATTGCTGATCTATCCAGGTATTTTGGGAAGTTCACAGGGCCAAGGCCAATGTGCTTTTCTCTTCTATTTTGAGTAGCAGAAATGCCGCCGCCAATATCTTCGATACTGCTTAAAATATAATACTGGGATGGTTGAGTTGTGCCACAACCGGTAAGAATTAAGCACAAAACGCCAGTTGTAGTTAGATAAAATAGCGATCGAATCTTAGTTATCAGCATAAATTATTTCCCTGATTTTTTTCCCTGAAGCAAAGCTTCTGGTTGTCTTTCTAAGGTATCGGTAAGTTCACGAATTGATTTGGCCGCATTCGTTAATTCATCCATTGCGATGTGTATTTTGTAAACGGTTGGTGATTCCTCATTACTTAATTCCTCAATATTAACCAATACTGTATCAATCTTCGATAAAGTAAATGCTACTTTATCAAGTAGCAGGTGAGTCTTGTTCGATATTGGCCCAATCTTAGAATCAATGTCGTTAATAAAATTGGTAGCTGTTAGCATTGCTTGGTTTGTCGCCTTCAATGCTTTTTCTAGATTATCAATGGACTGATTTAATTTTGGATTTTTTGCAACTTCTGAGATCGCCGTTGCAACGGCATTTATGTCATTGGTTATACTGGAGAAATCCAATTCACGAAACTTCCTCTCAAACAATTCCAGGGTCGATGGAATGATAGGCACCTCGATTACATCACCATCGCCATAATACACATAAGATGAATTTGGGTGGTAATCTAGTTGTATGAATAGTTGGCCTGTCAGCATGCTTTGCGTTTGTAACTGCGCACGCAGACCAAATGTTTCAACTAATTTTTTTACATTATCTTTTTCCGATTCAAATTCCTCACCTATAGTGATTACGTTCTCGGGATAATATTCAGCAACGACGGGAATACGGATCTCACCTTTAGTATAATCATTGATCAGGAAAATATTTTTTACTTTACCCACTTGAACACCTCTTAAACTGACCGGTGCTCCGACATTTAATCCGTTGACAGAACCTTTAAAGTACATCACAAAATCGCGCTTTTCTTTATAAAGTTGATCGCCACCTAACAGTATTACAGCGATAGTGGCCAGAATACAGCCACCCAAGACAAACGCCCCAATAATCGCAGGATTTGCTCGCTTGCCCATTATTCACCCCGGTTTAAAAAATTTTTCACTTTCGGATTGGATGTATCATTACGCAGTATATTTGGATCACCAGTTGTCAACATTGTTTTAGTATCCGCATCCAGAAAGACAGAGTTGTTGCCTATAGCAAAAATACTAGCCAGTTCATGGGTTACAATCACAACTGTCATGCGCAAACTGTTGCTAAGCTCCAGAATCAAGTTGTCCAGCCGTCGCGAACTGATCGGATCGAGTCCGGCTGATGGTTCATCGAAAAAAACAATCTCTGGATCCAAAGCGATTGCACGCGCCAGACTAGCGCGTTTTCGCATACCTCCACTGATTTGCGATGGATAAAATTCCTCAAATCCCGACAAACCGACCAATGCCAGTTTCAGTGAGACTACTTCGGCAATCTGTTTGTCTGACAATTTAGTATACTCGCCTAACGGCAGTGCGATATTCTCAGCCAGTGTCAACGAACTCCAAAGCGCCCCGGCCTGAAACATAACTCCAAAACGCTGCTTTAATGCTTCTTGTTCGCGCGGTTGTGCTTTCCAATAATTCATTCCATCAATAATGATGTCACCTGAAGCAGGTGGCTTGAGTCCAATCAGGTGTTTCATCAAAGTACTTTTTCCACAACCACTGCCGCCCATGATAATAAACACATCTCCCCGGCTAATAGTAAAATTCAGATCGCGCTGAATAATAAAATCACCATACGCCATGGTGAGGTTATGTATTTCAATATACACCCCGGTGTGCTGTTGGCCGTTTTCACGACGAGTCTGGTCCGTCTGAGATAATACTTCCATATTAGATTTCCAGATTATGGAATATAATCGTAAGTAAAGATGCAAATATCACAATCAACAATGTGCCGGTAACCACTGCAGATGTAGTAGTTTCTCCAACGGCCTGAGCACTCCGCCCGCACTGCATACCACGTAGACAACCGGCGTAGGCTACCAAAACACCATACACCGTTCCCTTAAAAAGGCCGACAAAAAAATGATTTAAATTAAGAGCGCGTACTGTCTGGTGATAATATTCGAAGAAACCAATATCAAATACTGTCAAAGCAACTACAGCCCCAGCCAAAATACCGATAATACCGGAGTACATCGTCAATAACGGCATCATAAAAATCAGCGCCAATAATCGCGGCAGCACTAGAAAATCTATCGGTGATATACCAAGCGTTTTTAATGCGTCGATTTCTTCATTAACTTGCATTGTACCCAATTGAGCAGCAAATGCAGCACCTGTACGGCCAGCCACAATAATTCCCGTCATTAGTGCACTAATTTCACGCACCATACCAATACCAACCAAATCGGCCACAAAAATCTGCGCTCCGAATTGACTGAGTTGCAACGCACCCATATAGGCCAGAATCAATCCGACCAAGAAACTAATAAGTGACACAATTCCCAGCGCCTGAGGCCCAGTTTCCTGGGTAATTAAGAAAAAATCTGATCTGCGAAATTGGGCTTTTCCAAACACCAGACGCTTTAACGATAAAACAGTTTCTCCGAAAAAAAAAACCATTTCAACCGTACTGCGCTGCCAGTCAATGACAGTCTGCCCAAATTGGGTAATGAAGCTGGTTGTTTTTTGTTGCTGATTATCTGTTTGTGTAGCAGCTTCGGTTGTAGCCAAATTCAATAAATTTTGTACACCATTAGGCAATCCAGAATAATCGATATCAAGAGCTTTCTCTTTGGCATACCTGGTCAACTGAGAAAGAAGAATGAGCAAACTACTATCCCAGTCGCCCAGTTTCTGACTACTAAAAATTATTCTGTTGACTGGATAAGTATGAAACGAAGACTCAACGTCATGAAATGTCGGATGATCCTGCCGCAGGTTCCAATCGCCACTTAGTACCAGATTCAGTTCATTAGCGTTATTTTGGTTGACGTCGATTTTAACCGTCGGTTCTACTGATGCACTTTCTTGCATAAAAAACAATTGTAACTTATGTTAATGGATACATTGGATTAGTAATGGCCAAGTGCCTGCAGGCTTATTTTTCTGAAATCAGGTGTAAGAATTTTGAACACCTGAACACCAATTAGGTGGAAAACTAGAATCGTACTCCAAATTGAGGTTCCAACTCTAACTGATGTGTAGAAAATCTATCATGCAGCATGTCTGAAGGTTGATGTCTTTCTCTCTTTTCTTGCATGCCATAATGTAATTCAATTTTTTTCCATCGAAATTTATTTTCTGATGTTTCTTTTGAACTTCGCCAATTTCGCGTTTCATCGTTTGTTTCCTCTTGTCCATGTTTGTCACGCACAATTTTTTTCTTGGTCATTCCTTGTGTATAAAATTCATCTGGAAAATTTAGTTTTAGTCGTGATTCACCCATCACCATTGAGACCAGTGAAAAAAAAAGTATCAGCACTAACCAGTATTCATAAGTCGGCGTGGCAAGTTTGCTGTCACACACATTAGTCATCATTTATGCTTCCAGTCGAGCGTTTCGAACCAGTATTTATGTCTAGCCAAAATCCAGCTATCAGCGTCTCTGGCAGTAATCCAAGCATTCAAATAATTCAAAAACTCCTGCTCATTTTTGTTGATAGCCATTCCCGCTTTGTAACCAACCAAGGGTTCATTAAGGGGGGTATCTACTTTATCAGGATATTCTAGTGCCAAATAGCGTGGTATCGGTGTTGAATCGATCCACACATGGAGTTCACCATCAAGTATGGATTTTTTGACTTCTTCGTGTGTATTGAATGACTTGATAGTTGCCTGACCAAAAAGTTTTTTTACAAGTTGCTCGGGAACGGTATTTGATACGACACCAATTGCCACTTTGGGATCATTCAATTCATCAAGAGAGTCAATGTGTTTTGTTTTCAGCAACGACGCAGCCAGATCAATACCCGCGCTGGCATACGGATTGGAGAAATTGACTTGCAAGGCACGCTCCGGTGTAATTGCCATTCCACTGATTATAATATCAATTTTCTTTGATTGCAGCGAGCTGATAAGTTTTGACCATTCGATCACGTTGAATTGTGGTTTTACACCTAGATCACTGGCGAGTTGTTTGGCCATTTGTATTTCAAAACCATTCAGGCTGCCTTTCTCATCCTTAAATGCCCATGGTTCGTACAAAGTAACGCCAATTCGCAATACTCCGGATTTCAAAATATCATTTAGCGCATCCGCATATACGGGCTTTGATAAAAAGATAAGTATTAACAAACACAGTATTAATTTTATCCCGTGCATCGTCAAGTAAGACATGATACATGAGCCTTCGGCTTTATCGTTTTTTTGGGTAGTAAACATAACTATAGCTTTAATAAAAATTTATGAAGAACACTTTTGTGACGGCATTCTTTTTGTAATATAGGCAGCCACTAATCCTGCCACCAAAATAGCAATATAGAATTGTCCAAACACCGCTTCAATTATTGATAGTGCACGCGCTGTTGCACTAAGGGGCACAATATCGCCATAACCGAGCGTAGCTAGCGTAACAAAACTGAAATATATGAAATCCTGCAATTGCTCAAAAGCACTCTCACTAGTTGAGATGTTAAATGAACCGGGGATCAAAACATTTACCATTACATAAAGTAGCCCCCAAATAACTCCTAGTAATAGGTAGATACAAATGCCGCCGACAAGGCTGTTAAAATCGATGGTGTTTGCTAGAACAACTTGCCGAATAGCCAAACTGATTGATAGTAACAAAAAAATAATATAGCAACTTAACGATAGTAGAACGAAAAAAAATACTTCAGTAAAAATGGCAAGCAGGTTTCCCGTAATACCGATAATTGTCAAGACAACACCAAACAAAAATATATGCGGCGCCTTATACAAACTCCAGATTCCAATTAAAAGAAAGATTGAAAAAGTAAACTCAGAGATATGCTGATAATTTTTTCCTGTCAAATCCCTTAGTAATGGAATCGCGAGTAGCAAAAATAACAACCCTGCTAACAAGAAATAAAAGTTGTGTTGTTTTAAGGTCGCCATTAAGTTAATTCGATCTAACTATTTTGTTGCTTACCAGATTAACCTCACAAATTAATGATGTGGCTTTACGTTGTAAAAAATGCTATATAAGACAGGCACCAAGATCATTGTTAGTACCGTTGCAAAAACCAAACCGGCGATAATCGTCACAGCCATCGCTGCAAAAAAAGCGTCAAATAATAACGGGATCATACCTAAAGCTGTCGTTAGTGCCGCCATAGCCACAGGCCTTAAACGGCTAGCACCTGAATCGACAATGGCTGTTATCAATTCCTTGTTATTTTTTTGCAAATTGATTTCATCAATTAAGACAATAGCATTTTTGATGAGCATACCTGCCAAGCTTAAGATTCCCAGCAACGACATAAAACCAAACGGTTGGTTCGTCATAAGCAAACCAATTGTAACACCGATCAGAGCAAGCGGAACTACAGCCCAAATGATGAGCGGCTGCCGCAACGAATTGAAAAGCATAATTGTAATCAACACCATCATCAAGAAAAATATCGGCAGCCCCTGTTTTAAACCTGTCTGGGCATCGGCAGAATCTTCATATTCACCGCCCCATTCCAACTCATATCCGATTGGTAATTCGATATTTTCTATTTGCGGCCTTACGCGTGCGAATAAATCCGAGGCTGGTCCTTCTACCGGATCGGAGAAAACGGTAATAGTCCGCTTACGATCCCGCCGCATAATAATTTCGTCTTCATAGACAACCTCGAAATCAGGTACGACTTGTCGCAATGGAATCATTGTGCCCGCTGCCGGACTCCAGATTTGCAGATTATAGAAACTGCGAATATCACTTCGGTCGAGTTCCTCCGCACGAAGAATAATGGGTAATAATAAATCCCCATCCCTGAAAGTGCCAACATTTCTTCCTTGGAAACCCTCAAGTAAAGTTGAAGCGATATCCTGTCGAGTAATACCATTCAGATTAGCTTGCTCTTCGGCGACCAACGGTTTAATCACTTTGACACGCTGCCGCCAGTCGGTACGTATGCCCTTTGAGTTGGGGTCAGCATAGTTAATGGCCAATGCTTGATCCGCTAACGCACGTAAAACATCCGGATCAGTGCCGCTAAAACGTGCCTGAACCTTGCCTGTACTGCCTGGCCCCAGCTGAAACTTGGATGTATAACCGACGATATCAGGATGATTCACCGATAAATAATCTTCAATATTTTGCAATAACGGGGCCAGCATCTCGGTATCTTCAATATCTACCAATAACTGAACATAGGCACTATTGGGCTTTTCAGGTTGATATGTTAACAAAAAACGCAAACCGCCTTGGCCAATCAACGATGTCACATGCGTCACATTATCCAGTTGTCCAATATAGCTTTCAATCTGCTCTGTTTGCTTTTGCGTATCCTCGATATGCGTGCCTTGCGGAAACCACAAATCCACCATGAATTGTGGACGTGTTGAAGGTGGAAAGAAACTTTGTTCAATATATTGGAAGCCCCATAAAGCGCTTACAAACATCATAATCACAGCACTGATCGTTATCGATTTTCGGCGAATACAAGCTATTAAAATTTTCTTATACAGATTGTAAAAACCACCGGAGCTATCGCTAGATTCTTCGTTGCTTTGTTGCTTCTTTTTGATAAACATTACACACAGCAAAGGTGTAATCGTCACTGCAATCACCCAACTAAGCAGTAATGACACCAGAACAACCTGAAACAACGAACGACAGAATTCACCGGTACTGTCATCTGATGTACCTATTGCTGCAAAGCCCAGAACCGCAATAATGGTAGCGCCCAATAAAGGTACTGCAGTCTGATTGACAACTTCAACAGCTGCCTTTTTCGCGTTTTGGCCCTCTTCCACTCTAACCAATACACCATCAACCACGACAATGGCATTATCTACCAACATCCCTAAAGCAATAATCAATGCGCCGAGAGAAATGCGTTCCAGCGCCACTTCCATTGGCGCCAGAAAAATAAAACTCGCGGCGATTGTCAACACGAGTACAAAACCAATCAATAAACCGCTTCGCATTCCCATGAAAAGCAGTAAAACAACAATGACAATCGCGACGGCTTCGATGAGGCTGAGTACAAAGCTCTGAATAGCAACCTCGACAGCTTCCGATTGAACAGAAACCATTCCAAATTCAATGCCAAGTGGTATCTGGCTTTGTAATTCTTCTAGGCGTTTCGTAAGCATCGCGCCCATAGACACGACGTTACCACCTGATGCGGTTGAGATACCCAATCCAATGGCTGGCTTGCCATCGTAATAAATCATGTTTTGTTGCGGTTCTACATAGCCGCGCCAAATTCGCGCGATGTCACTGAGGTAGACCTGGTTAGCTTTAAGATCACTTACTAAAATTGCGCCGAATTGCTCAACGGTTTTGATCTCCCCTGTGGGCTGCAAAGTGATAAATTCGCTGCCGATTTTTATCCGACCGGCGGCAGCTACCAGATTCTTGTGCCGCAGCTGGTTAATGACAACATCGGGCGATATACCCAATTTTGACATTCTGTCTCGATTCAATTCAACATAGATAGCCTCTATGCGTTCGCCGAACGTATCAATTTTAGCCACATCCTGAACCAGTAACAATTCGCGACGCAACAAATCAACCACATCTTTAAGTTCAGAGTAGCTATATTCATCACCCAAAACGGCGATAAAAATTCCATAAACATCTCCATAGTCATCAATAACCAATGACGGACCGACACCAGGTGGCAGTTCATGCTGAACATCGCTAATTTTGCGTCGTAATTCGTCCCAAACCTGAGGAAGCGTGGATTTGTCGTATTGATCTTTAATTGTAACGGTCAATGTCGATAGCCCGCGTTCAGATCTCGATTCAACCCGCTTAAGCTGCCCCAGTTTCTGAACCGCTTTTTCCAGCCTGTCGGACACTTCTTCTTCGACTTCTGCTGCACTGGCTCCGGGATACGATGTAACCACCAACGCTTCTTTAATCGTAAATTCAGGATCCTCCAAGCGACTCAAGTTCTCAAACGCTAAAAAACCCGCGCCCAGCATGACAAACGCCAAAACAAGCGTAATGACGCGGCGTTCAATAAAAAATTGAGCTATATTCATAGTTCTATTTAGCAGTCTGCTTTGGTAACGAGTGTACTTTCATTCCTTCGCGTAAATAATGGACACCAGAAATGGCAATGCGATCACCGGCACTTAGGCCATCCAGAACATGAACATACTGACTGAACATGTCACCCAGTTTCACCTGAATTTGTGTCACTTGCATGGAGTTAGGGTTTATACGCCAAACGCTGGGTTGTTTTTGAGCATTGGGTATCACCGCTTTAACTGGTATTTTGATAGTATCATGCTGCTGATTTCTAATCGAATCGGCCAATATACTTAATTTTGCTGTCATACCTGGCAAAATACTGTGTTCCGACGTATTGGAAAAACGAAAAGATGCGATATAAGTCCGCGTGGCAGGATCTGCAGAAGTAGTAAAAGAATACAGCACGGCCGGAAAATGATTATCCGATAAAGCACTAATGCTTACTTCCGGCTGCATGCGTTTAGTATACTCGTCGACATCGGTCTTGGATTTGCTGAGCGCCATATCTATCTCGGGTACAGTAACTTCAATTTTCAATGTATCCAGATCATGCATTATCACCACGGGCTCTTTGGCTTGCACATTTTGAAAGTTATCAACGTAGGTTTCTGCGATTTGACCTGAAAAGGGCGCTTTAAGATACGTATCATTCAGTGCTTTCTGCACTTTCTTCAAATCTTCATTTGCAACTTGAATGTTACGTAATGCGTTATCAACATCTGCTTGAGAGCCAGCGTTTTGGTCGAAAATATTTTTTGCCCGTTTGTAAGCTGCATCCATTGCCTGGCGATGTGAAGCTGCCGAGTCCCGTTCGGCTCGATAATCTTCGGGATCCAACCGTCCCAGTAGGTCATCTTTTTTTACGTCTTGACCTTCTATAATCGGAAAATCAATAATTTTGCCTGGCACTTCAAAACCCAGTGTAACCGTCTTGACGGCAGCAACCACACCCGGATATTCCAACCTGATACCTTGATTGGATCCTCCAACTGTCAGCATTTTGACCGGGCGGGAAATATCAACTTCTGGTTTGGATGGTTCACTGCAAGCCGTTAATGCAGCAAGCATGCAGAAAATAGCACCGATAACACTAACACGCAAATCAATAAAATCCATTAATTTCATATTATTTAACTATAAAGTCAATTAGCTGTTTCGACATACTTCCTTTCTCGGGCCCATCGGAATCTTGAAGCAAATTCCCCCAACTCGTACGATCCTGCATCTCTTGTTTGTGTTGTTCCGAAATAAATTCACGGTTTTCACGAATTTCCCAACCGCCACCAAGTGCCTTGAACATTGCAATGAGATTCAGTAAAATATCGCCACGGGCACTGACCCACCGGTCTTGTTGTTCAACCAGGGCACGCTCGGAATCGATCACGCGCTGAAAATTCACTGTACCTTCGCGATACTGAATACGGGCGATCTCGACAGCGCGCTGCGCGGCAGCCACACTCGTGGCACGAAAGTTGCTTTCCAATTGCGCTTGCAAAAAAGCGACCAGAGCATCTTCAACTTCTTGATAAGCTTTTAACACCGTATTTTGATAATTTACGATGCTTTGCTGGAAACGTGCATCTTGAACTCGGACATTATTCGAAATACGGCCATAGTTTAGTATATTCCAACGGAAAGAAGGACCAACTGTCAAAAACATACTTTCCGTATCTAGCAAGTCGGAGAAATTAGTACTGGCGAAATCACTGGCTTGAAAGCCGATTGCGCCTGTAATTGAAAATCTGGGAAATAATTCTGCTTTAGCCACTCCGATTAATGCGCTTTGCCTCGCGGCCAAGTTTTCTGCCTGTCGTACATCTGGCCGACGCCTGAGTAAATCAGCAGGTATCCCGGTAGCCACTGTCGGCGGCACTCTCGGTATGGCGCTGTTTTCCCCTAATGTTTCACGCAAGCCATTGGGCGGCATACCTAATAATACACTTAAGCTATTTTTAGCCTGCCGTAACGCGCGCCGTAACAATGGCACCAACGCCTGGGTATTTGCAAGATTATAGGTCGCCTGTTGCAAATCAAGTTCGCTGGTTGCACCATTTTCAAATCTTACCCGCGCTATTCTCAAGCTCTCTCGTTGCAAAACGATATTATTCTGCGCAAGCGTAAGCCGTTCTTCAAGCGTGCGTATCGTAATGTAGGCCCGAGCCACTTCCGCAGCAAGACTGACTAAAGCGTTATCGTAATCGGCCACGTTAGCCGCGAAGTTTGCTCTGGCCGACTCAATACCACGACGAAACCGTCCCCAGAAATCGAGTTCCCAAGCAGCATCAAATCCGATTTGCGCATTTCTGTAACGTGTATCAGTGAATCCCGAAAATACGTTGGGTGCATTCTCACTAATCTCATTATGAGTAAACGAGCCACTGGCCTCCTGAAATTGCGGGAAAAGCCTGCCTACGGCAATACCCAGTTGCGCCCTGGACTCAATAATGCGCAGCCCTGCAATTTGTAACGGAAGATTTTGCTGATAAGCAGTCTGAATTAATGTATCCAGTATGGGATCATCAAACAGTTCCCACCATTCAACTTGCATTAAGGACTCATTGGATAACGTTGCATCTGTATGCTGCCAACTTTCCATCAGCGGTGCTTCCGGATTTTTAAAATCTGGGCCTAAAGTCGTACAGCCTACCAACATTAACAGCAATAATCCTGCAGAAGTTTTCCAAGCCTGGCATGTTTTAACCATCAACATTTTCTCTTTTTGTAACTACCACACTACTCTGAGAAGTCAGACAAACTTCGCACAGCCAGTATTCCTTCTCCATCCGGTGTCATTAAGGTCAGCTGATCATCTTTATTGGCGCGATAATACGAAGTTGTTTCTAGAACCTGAATATAGTCTTTTTCCTGATCGCTTAATTTAGGAATACATGCCCTCCTGGTTAGTATCAGGCGTGAAAAATTTAAATGCTCGTGATCGACGGTAAATTTACCAGAAAAGTTATTACATCCTGTAAAACCAAAAACTTTACCATCAACCGCAAATTGTAAGTGCACTTTGCTTGAATCAATAACCTGTTTGTTATTTATGGCGGTTATGTACCATTTTGTTCCAATCAGATTGGATATGTTACCATGCGAATTAAGTGGAGCAATTTGCTTAAGTGTAATAGGCGGCAGAACCTGGTGCGTATTTTGAGTATCAATCCAGTGAGTTGTATCAGTGGTCCACAACAGACTGCGATTTTGATTTCGTATCTCAGCCCGAACGGCATAACGCATATTGTGAAGAATATTGTCTTTATCCGTGGTCAATTCAAACCTTACGGGCACCGATTTACCATCAAGATCAATTTCCTGCTTTGCGATTATAATCGCTTCCGAGTCTGCGCGTGATATGTCATTTAAAGTAATAATTGCCACTGAGTTTTTAGGAAAAGAAATTTTTTCTCTATATAAGAAACTACCCTCAATCTTAAAATGTGTACTTGCAGAAGCCTTGGCATGCTTGATTTCCTGATTATTTATCAGCGCACAGGATGCCGCTAGAACAATGATCGGTAGTAAGCAAAAGATTTTCTCAACTTTAAGTAACTTCATAAGTTTGCAGTAAAATTATTCTGACAAAGTTCAAATCTGCGAAGAGCTTTTAGCGATTCTGCAACAACTCACGCAGTACTAAAATTTACAATCTCAGTGAGTCTTTCCGAAAGCCGTACAATTTGTGCCCAATCGTCTTTTGTAACGCTCTGACCATGTGCAATGTTATTGCGTAAAGACTCAAGTTCTTGATTGACACGCTTGATCGCACTCGCGGAAGAATAACCAAATTTTGAATAAATATGCTTATGTTTCATTAGAGTTTGAAATTTATCCGAAAACTGCAAACAATCAATTAATTCAGCTTGCTTTCCACGTCGCTCGCGCTCCTTAATCATTTGCTCAGCTTTTTCTAACCGTCCCGGTGAAAGACTCTGTTTCAATTCTTCTTCATTCCATAGTTTTTGAAGTAGGTCAGTGATTGTTTGGTCATATAAAATAATAATTCCTGCCAGCCAGGTTTTAGCAATCGGAGATTCAAAATTATCACGCGTGATTTTCTTTTTAATCTGACCGTCTACTTCAATATAGCAGACTTCAAAGTAGGCCAAAATACTGACCACTAGTGTTAAGGGTGAATCTGGAGAAACAATTTGAACTTGATAAATGTCTTTTTGTTGTGTTTTATAAATCTCAGCTATATCTTTTGCACAGAAATTAGTCATCAAAAACTTAATTGATTCTAACGTAATCAATCGCTTGTCTTTATCCAACAGAAACCACCACGACATCTGATCGGAAGAGTCATCGTTCTTTGCTATAACCCTTGAAAGCTGTTTGTCCCATTTGGAATGTATCTTGAAAGCACGTTTATAAAGTGGTAATTCCTTTTCTATCGCATTTAAAAGTTCTTTCATTTCATCGAGATATACTCGTCCAAACTTGGGATCATTTGAGCAAATATCCTCGCAGTTATCTATAAGGTCAGCCAATTTTATAGTTTTGGCCCGATCAGAAGCGCGCGCAATATGTTCCCTGTCAATCTGCTTTCTCAAACAACGATTTCCATCTCTATATCGACTTACATCGGTGAGTTCACGAACAAGAGATGTCACACCTTGACCAAAAATATGCTCCAAATCCTCAAAAGTAACAGCAGTATCTTCAACAACATCATGAAGCCAGGCCGCTGCTACCATCTCTTTATCACCGGTTACTTGTGATACAAGTTTCGCAACTGCCTTTAAATGAATTTCATACGGTTGATATGAATACTTGCGCCGCTGATTTATCCGACGGTGTTTACCAATTGCGAAAAACTTTGCTTGTTCAACTAAAGAAAGATTTGCACTCATAATTCCAAATTATTAGGGTTCATTGTAAAAACTCCTTAAACCTGTTTCCAGAATCAAGTAATTCTTAATAGCAGGAATGAACCGTCTGGAATGCGATTATTGCTGTATGTTTTGCTCCACTTTTTCTCGGGACTGTTGGAAAATATCTTTAAGCTTATTAATCATAATCTTACTACCCATTGACCGTTTTAATGTAGAAGCCAGACCTGATATTTGATCGGTAGAGACACGATTAACATAAAATACGATCGTCGCTTTGCCATTTTCCACAGGCACAAACGCGCTGATTGATTGTCCGCCATTATAGCTTCCACTAACATAAAATTGACGTTGCACAACCACAAAAATTTCTGCATCGGCCATTTCAAGTTGATGCAATAAAATAAATACCGGTTCACCATATGCGTTGTAATTGTGCCAAATAAACTCTTCGCTAAGTTCATCTGGAATATTCTTGGGATAATCTATGAGCACATTATAAAGGCCGGGCATTATCGTTTTTAATGTTGATAAAGTTTCCGATGCCTGTCTTAAAAAAGTTGATACTGAAGTATTATCTTTGGCTCGCTCATAGGGAGCTATTCCTGACAAACCATTCTGCCGATATGCTCGGAGCCGCTCTAATAGTTGCTTCTTTACAGCCTCTGTAGTGGGCTTTATAGGTGATTGTCCGGGTAGAACTTCAATAGCATTGAATGCAAGTATTTCGTCTTTACTTAAATTCAATGCTATGCCGGGCTCAGCTTTTAAATAAGCCATTGAACGCTCTCTCTCGTCGGGACCTAAATCGAGCATTTTAAAATCCGCCAGACTGGCGTCTCTTGATATCGACGACCAATCGATGGTTCCCGGGTCTGTTGTGATTATCGGTTTTTTCTTAATTTCATTCCGTAGTTCGTCAATCGTCATCTTTACGTGAAAAGCAATAGTGATGGCCAATTCACGGTCATGTGTTGCGCTCAATTCTTTTGAAACGAATTCTCCATTTGCAATTTTTTCTTTCTCAGCACTGGAAAATCCTAGTTTATTAAATATTTCCTCTGCACTGATCGTGCCTGCTATTGCAGGCTCGTTTGATAATAGTAAGAGAATTATCGAAAATATAACTTTCTTGTTCAAAAGCAACATACAGAAACTATCGTAGAAGATTAACATGTTTCCTAACGTTTCTGTTGCCCTGCCTGATACCCTTTTTGATAAGCACGGTCTTCAGACTTTTTATGCTGGTCTGCCAAAAAACCGCCCAACAATCCCGCTCCCGCTCCGATTGCCGCCCCCATTCCTGCACTACCGGCAATTGCACCGATTGCCGCACCGCCTGCCGCACCACCTGCAGAACCGGTTAATAGTCGTTGATTAGTGTCCGACATACCAGCGCATCCCGTAATACTGATAAATAAAACAACCAAAATGCAGAACTGAACAATTTTTTTCATGATTACTTCCTTCACTTTGACATTATAAATCAATCAACAATCAATCATCTTTGCAAGGAAAATGATCTACTAAATATTTCATTACTGTGGCAACAACAGAATCTTGCAAATAGTCTGGACGTGCTTTTACCCATTGGATATATTCGGTTATTATCCGATTGCGCGATAATTCAACCTCACCTATTCCTGCGTTTGCAGGGGACGGCAATGTTTCAGGCAAGCAAACCAGAGGGCTCAATCCAGGATTACTGTAAAACTCACTTTGAGAGCGGTAGATGCCTACTAAAAAGCCGTGGCAAAAATGAATAGCCTGTGTATGAAGCCTATCTTCTGGAGAAACAGAGCAGATCTGAACTATATCGCCCGTATTTCTTATCAGAAAATTATCTTCGGTAGCAGCTTGAGCGGTTGTACAAAAAAAACTCATGCCGATAATCAGCAGCACATTAATTGGGTGCCTATAAAATTTTTCCACTTCAACTCTTGGAGCGTACATAACTATTCGTCCTTGCAAAAAATTTAAAATAATTTACGGCTAAAGCCAATTTCTCCCTGAAGGCGGAGATTTTAGACCAAGAAACATGACAACAAAAAAATGTATTTCCTCCCCCGAGCACCAAAAAATCGCTTTGTTTTGACATACCAAATACAGAAATTCTATTCTGTATTTACAGCACATGCAATACGCATTATTATAGAATGAAAATCACATGCTAGTATCTTTTTTGGGGACATTTTAATTTTTCAGGTGAATAAAATGTATTTTAGAAAGAAGGGAGTAACAATAGCTTTGTTGCTATTCTGCGCATTGAATGCAGGCAATATTTTCGGTGGAAAAGTAAAGCACAGTGAGAAGCAAATTGATGCAATATTTCTCGGTACTAGCGCGGGGAATGATTGGCCCACTTTTAATGGTACATACGGCGAACAACATTTTAGCGCTCTGAATGAAATTAATGCTAAAAATATTTCCAAACTGGGACTTGCCTGGTATATGGATCTTGACGCCGGAAATACTGTTACTGGCCCCATCGAAGTCGGTAATACCGTTTATATCTCTGTGGGATATAGTGTGGTGCACGCAATAGACGCTGTTTCAGGCAAACTGTTGTGGAAGTATGATTCAAATGTGGCAAAGTATGCAGGTATTCGTTTACGTCAGGGTTGGGGTTCTCGCGGACTTGCCTGGTGGAATAATAAAATCTACGTCGGTACTATCGATGGTCGTCTAATTGCACTAGATGCAAAAACCGGTGATGAAGTCTGGGTAGTCAATACACTTAAAGAAATAACCGGCGGCAGCTATTACGTAACTGGTGCACCACGCGTTTTTGATGGCAAGGTAATTATTGGAAATGGTGGCACCGAACATGCTTCTACACGTGGATTTGTGACGACCTATGATGCAGAGACGGGTAAACAACTATGGCGTTTTTACATCGTTCCAGGTAATCCGAAGGATGGGTTTGAAAATAAAGCTATGGAAATGGCGGCAGAAACTTGGCATGGCGAGTGGTGGAAATATGGCGGTGGTGGAAATGCTTGGAATGCGTTTACTTACGATGCAGAATTTGATCAAATATTGATCGGCACGGGAAACGGCTCGCCCTGGAATATCAAAGTGCGTAGTCAGGGTAAAGGCGATAATCTGTTTCTTTGTTCTGTTGTAGCCTTGGATGCCAAAACGGGCGAGTACCGCTGGCATTACCAGATCAACCCAGGCGAAACCTGGGATTATAACGCCTCAATGGACATGCAGCTTGGTGAAGCCGAAATAGATGGCAAACAACGTAAAATTGTCGTCACGGCACCTAAAAATGGCTTTTTCTACGTCATTGACCGTACCAATGGAAAATTGATCTCGGCCGAAAAAATTGCCAAGGCAAACTGGGCGAATCATATCGATCTGGAAACCGGTCGGCCGGTTGAAAACCCTGAAGCCCGCTATCCGAATGGTACATTTACTCTTTATCCCAGTCCTGCAGGTGCGCATAGCTGGTTACCGATGTCTTTTGATGATGAAAATAATCGCGTCTTTATTCCAGTGATGGAACTGGGTGCACGATACGATGACCGCATGGTGGACATCAAAAACTGGAAGCACTTGCCGGGAAATGGTTTTGATGTAGCAGTTGTCATGGAGCTGCACTATGACAGAAACAGAAAGCTGACCGATCCCATGAGTAAATTGCTGGCCTGGGACGTGATTAAACAGAAGGAGATTTGGAGTGTACCTGGACCAGGATCATGGAATGGTGGTGTTCTAGCTACACGAGGAGATGTTGTTTTTCAGGGTCAAATTACCGGGGAATTCAAAGCCTATGACGCTGAAAATGGCAAACTGCTGTGGTCGTTTGATGCGGGCGACCCGGTGCTGGCGCCGCCAATCACCTATATAGCTGACGGCAAGCAATACGTTACAGTGTTGACTGGATTGGGTACAAGTATATCCGCTTATGGACAATCATTGGGTGCATTGCCCGATTACAAAAAAATGAAGCGACGTGTGTTAACTTTCGCACTTCATGGTAATAGCGAACTTCCTTCTGAAACAATTGCTACAGCAATGCTGGAAGAGATTGAGGAATTAGGTGAAAGTATAAGTCACTTTATTCATGGTGATGGTGATCAACTAGCTATCTCTCAACCAATAAAGGCTGTAGAAAATACACGTATTGCTTTTCCAGACCCGGACTACAAAACAGCCGACAAGAAAACACTAGAGACCGCGAAGCTTGTTTTTATAAACCGTTGTATGGCTTGCCATGGGGACAATGCAGTTGCCGTCGGCCAAGCACCAGATCTGCGTACTTCATGGATAATTCCAGTAGAACCGGCTTTTATAAGTTTTTTACGCGTTGGTTCAAAAGAGCGGGGCATGCCTAGCTTTGAAGAAGTGCCCGAGGAACAACTACTATTGATTAGAGAGTATATTCGCTCGGAGGCGGCCAAACTGCGAGAAAAAAAGAATGACATTTCTATTAATACAACAGATTATCAAAAATAAAGTTAACGTATCCTATAAAAAGCAGTACGCTATTCTTGTGATATTGTTAACGTGAAACAACACGAATTTTGGGCGCAAAGAACTATCGCGCACAGATGCAGCGATGCGAGATGTTGCCCTATTGAATGCTTATTCGGCTGTCTCTACCAAGCGCCACCCCTGGCGCCTCTAGCTTTGGATGCCGAGGAAGTGCCCTAAAAAGGGTGTTTCATTTATGAGGTGGGAAGCTAACTGACAATGATCGTTAGGTACAGTTATTTTTTATACCCGGCAAATCAAATCTGAATTATTACAAATAATTTTTCTTTTACCAAAAGATACAACGCATTCAGGGTGCCGCCATAATCCGGATTTTGCAGATATCCGTTTTTCGGATTCCTTTCCTATCCCTTCTTATCGTGTTTAAAACTCTAAATTTTTAGAGATATTATGTTTATATTGTTTTTACACCATGAACTCAGAAAGTACTCCATGCATTCTTGCTAATTGCCATGCTACGTATCTGCGATGTAACGCTCGGTACTACTCGCCTGATTATGATTGGCAAAGGAATGAGAGTCCAAGCAATGATCGCTGGATTTTGCGAAGTACCTGTTTGGATTCAGGTTTGCCCTGAAAACACAAAAGTGAGTTAAAATTCAGAAATTGCATTAATATCAAATTTCGAGCTATTTGCGACAATGCGCATAAACAAAAATAATTCCCTAAAACACTTTGTTTATGTGGTCTTGGCGCGTCGCGTTTTAGTCGTCGCAATATTACTTTCTTTTGTGCTGGCAGTGATTGTGCATAATGCTGCCAAAGACAATATTTATGAGCATGTTTTAATTACGGCGCATGATCGTATCGAAACATTACGTGCAAGAACAAATGAATATCTGGTGAATGAAGATGTCACATTAAGTCAGGCTTTGCATCAGGCAATTGATGCCTTGTCTCATATTCAGTACGATAAAAGTATTGGTGATTTTGTTTTTTATCAAATATCAATTTTGGATGAAAATGCTGTCGTTAGCGAATATAACTCAAATTACCCTTATATTGATAACGTGAAGCGTTATATAAACGACACACCGCTCCATTTACAGAATAACAAAGTAGTTTCGAAGGAAATCGTACAACTCGACGACGGCAGCTACGTCCATTTAATTATGCCACTACAGAATCGTGCCGGAAGTCCAATTGGTCACTTGAGAACGATGTTTTTACTCACAAAGTCGACCGTGAATGCTTTAACAAACCGAGTCTATATGACTGTGTTTTATGCGATATTGATTGTTTTGTTAACCTCGGCAATCTTATATCCTGTGATTATCAATTTAACGCGAAAGCTGGTAAATTACTCCGTTGATTTACTGGATTCAAACCTGGAAATACTTCAAGTTCTGGGTGGCGCAATCGCGAAGCGGGATAGCGATACCAATGCGCATAATTATCGGGTTACCATTATAGCCGCCCGCCTCGCAGAAAAAATCAACCTGCCTAGCCACCAGATTCAATCGTTAATCAAAGGTGCATTTCTCCACGATGTGGGAAAAATCGGCATACCTGATAGTATATTATTAAAACCAGGAAAACTCACTGCGTCAGAAATTACACTGATGAAGACACATGTTGACAAAGGGATTGAAATAATTAGCCGGTCAACTTGGCTGACTAATGCCAAGGATGTTGTGGGTGGTCATCACGAAAAATATGACGGTAATGGTTACCCAAAAGGGCTAAAAGCAGAACAAATACCAATCAATGCACGTATTTTCGCCATTTCAGATGTGTTTGATGCTTTAACCTCAAAAAGACCGTATAAAGAACCATTTAGTTTCGAAACAACGATACAAATGCTAATAGAAAATAGCGGCACACACTTTGATCCGTACCTTGTTGATCAATTCAGACATATTGCCGCAGTGCTTTATCTGGAATTAAATGGCAAAAATGAAGAAGCTTTGCGTAAGATTTTAAATGAGATCATCCAAAAATATTTTTGTTCAGGAATGAATACTTTATCTTACTGATATAATTTTTTTTGTACCCCTGATATTGCGCAAAAAGATTATGAAAAAATTACTGCAGTATACATTTTTTACGGGTCTTGCCATATTGTTACCAGGCATGGTTATGGCATTATCATCTCGCGATCATATGATTGAACCATATGCAGATCCACGCGCCATCTTGTGTTTAGTGGTTTTCTTATTGTCATACTTGTTAGTGATGACAGAGGAAAAAACGTTACTACCTAAATCAAAGCCTGTCATGCTCGGCGCAGGCATTATTTGGATGATCATAGGATTTGCAGCGCCCGATTATGATGTTGACCACGAACAACTCCGCGCGGCTGTTTTTCATGGGTTGGATGAATATGGCAGTCTCATGCTGTTTCTAATGGCTGCAATGATTTATATCGCAGCATTGGAAAGTGTAAATGTATTTAAGGCATTGAAAGCTAAGCTAATAAATTGTGGGTTAAATTATCGACAGCTTTTCTGGATTACCGGTATCATTGCTTTTTTTCTATCCGCCTTGGCCGATAATCTCACGACGGCACTTGTAATGGGCGCAGTTGTAATGGCTGTTGGCGCAAACAGCCCCCGTTTTGTTTCAGTTGCAATGGTTAATATTGTATGCGCAGCTAATGCAGGAGGCGCTTTTAGTCCATTTGGAGACATAACGACGTTAATGGTATGGCAATCAGGCAGAGTGGAATTTTTTGAGTTTTTTTCATTATTTTTACCATCGGTGACAACTTACCTGGTTCCGGCAATTATCATGAGCTTTGCAATTAATTCGGAACGCCCAGATACTATGAAAGAACATATTGTATTGCGTCGTGGTGCAAGACGTGGGATATTTTTGGGAGTATTTACTATTTTCCTGGCCGTCTCGTTCGAACAATTTTTAGGGCTTCCACCATTTATGGGCATGATGACAGGCTTATCTCTATTAATGTTTTTGGCTTATTATCTTCAAAGAACAAGACAGGCGGATGAGCTTGAATACAATATTTTTAGCGCCATTCGAACAGTTGAATGGGATACTCTTTTGTTTTTCTTTGGCGTGATGTTCAGTGTGGGGGGGCTCGCTTTTATTGGCTATTTGAGTCTTGCTTCCGGAGTAATGTATGGTAGCTGGGGTGCAACAACTGCAAATATCGTTATGGGAGTGGTTTCTGCCATAATTGATAATATTCCTGTAATGTTTTCAGTGTTATCCATGCAACCCGACATGTCGCATTTTCAATGGTTACTTGTAACGCTAACATGTGGTGTTGGTGGTAGTTTGCTTGCAGTTGGATCGGCTGCAGGAGTGGCTCTTATGGGTACTTCCAAAGGGTATTATACTTTTTATTCTCATCTACGTTGGACGCCTATAATTGCTTTGGGTTACGTCGCAGGAATAGGAATTCATTTTCTTGTTAATGGTTAACCGACCACTGGGTTGCAGTACGAAAGGCCCGCCCTGAATGATGACGGCTTGGTCAGGGATTCAAATCTTAGAATTTGTGACAGGATTATATAACAATGGGTTTTGGCATAATTCATTGCTATTCAATGAATTATATAAAGTTCTATTGTAAAAATGTTGGTTGAATCGAGCTTCTTCATTTCAACCACAAGATCAATCAAGTCCTGTTCAGGTCCTTTGCGACTAGGCTTCGTTTGTGTTTTACTGGAAAAAAGTTTGCTGTATTTTCTTTTGACCAATGCTTGATGAAATTTCAGAAGTGTAGCGGGCTTTAAAATAACCGCTTTTTTCTGTAGCCGTTTTTTGCTGGTAAAAAATGTCAGATAACCAAACAAGGCACGATCAAACGAAGTAAATCGGAGTGCACGTGATCGTTGGCGTGTCAAAGTGATCAGCTGCTGTTTCAATAACAGATTCTCTACCATCACAGTTCTTATTCCGCCGGGCCTAATGAGTTTGGCAAGTGTTACAAAAAAAGTGAATTACCAATTGTATCTTTTCGGTCATGTGACGTATCTTGCACGTTTGTAAGTAAACAGCAAGTTAGCTAGCTAATATTTCAATTCGCATGTGAATTAGTATCCTGAACAGTACAGAGTGGCACCAGGCAAAAGTTAAAACGTAATGTCTGTATTTGCTGTATCTGCACGTTTTACTTTTGGCAATCCTGCGCCTTTCGTGCATTCCATAGATCATAAGCTGTTTGCTGTGCCATCCATAAGTCTGCACTTCCTCCACATTCTCAATGCCCAACCATCCTTCGATTCGTAGCGCCATTTCAGGAGAGATTGCAGCACGCCCATTTAATACCTTTGATAAGGTAGTCGGCCCTGCAAAATTCACATGACTGTGGCGGAGGCTTTGTATACAAGAAAGCTTCGCCAATATATGGTTGTTTTGCGCGGAAGCGGTTGATCAACTGAAGCAAGGCAAAGGGCAACAAAATACCTTTTAGCCCCAAGCGGAGTACTGCCCTCATCAGCCAGCGCAGGTTGTATCCCGCCGCACACAACACAGCATGGAGCGCATCTCCCAACTTGCCCTGCAACCAGCAGCGGTCCATTCGGTGATCCGACTTTAAATGCCCAATCGCGGGTTCCACGGCCTGACGACGTTTGAGCCAGCGCCGCTGCGGTATTGTCAGTGATTGGTACTTGCCACGATGGATGATGTTCACGTCCGGGTTGTCGGCATCCACGCCCCGAAATCCGAGATCGACAATGACTTGCTTCGGCGTTGATCCTGCGTTTTCGAGTAACGTCTGTGTCTGTGTGAGTTGCTTATGAAGGGTATGGCCATCGTAGGGATTGCCGGGGAAGGTTGAGCTATGATTATTTCTGGTGTATGACAAGTGAGGAGAAAGCGGTGTAGCC
>NZ_CADEGP010000051.1 GCF_902826915.1 uncultured Nitrosomonas sp. | reverse complement strand
GGCTACACCGCTTTCTCCTCACTTGTCATACACCAGAAATAATCATAGCTCGGTACGTAATACGTCATAGAGAAATTACTGATGGTTTGAATTTTAACGGGGAATAGCCATTAACATTTGTTGAAATTTAATTTAACAGCAAAATAGCTCTACATCAGCACACCATCTTGTGGCTTCACCGGGGGAGAAGCGGAGCATTCACCAAGCTGCTGCCGCAGATCAATCTCAATGGTGCGACAAATAGCATTCAGGGGAATATCTTTCATTTTCTGATAGAAGGGGTCTTCTGTCCGGCCTCCTATTTTTCCGTGGTAGTAAAAACCGTTGCTAAGGCGATGTACACTGGTATCATTTGCCAGTCTAGATGTTGCACTAGGCCAAGTGGCAATTGACATGGTCTAATCGACTTGGGCAACCTAGCTAAGAGAAAATAATCTTAACTGGAGGAAAGATAGAAACAAGAAAGCAGTACACAAAAATGCTGTAGTAGAGAGTTTTTTCGGCAGCCTTAAACAGGAGTGAATCCAGGGGGACACTACCAAACCCGCTATGCAGTACAGCAAGATGTATTGCAGTATATTTCTATGTTTTATAATAGTCATCGACTGCATTCATACTTGGGATACAAAAGCCCAAATCAATATGAAGCAGAAACAGAAAAATTGGAGAAAGTTGCTTAACTGGATTGTCTAGAATTAATTGACCACGTCAAACCTTTCAAATAGGTTGGAAATAAAATTTGATTATTTGTAGACCGTCGATAAGAGGAAGATGCCGTGACAAAAATTATCGGAATTACGGGAAGTCTGCGCAGTGCTTCGTTCAATACTGCGCTATTACATGCAGCTAAAGAATCGCTGCCTAACAATAGTGCGCTTGAGATTGTAACGCTCAAGGGTATTCCACTTTACGATGGCGATATTGAAAGCACAGAAGGAATTCCTCAAGCAGTCACCACGCTGCAAGATAAAATCGCTGCTGCTGATGGATTATTGTTGGCTACGCCGGAATACAATAATTCTATGCCAGGCGTATTCAAAAATGGGTTGGATTGGTTGTCGCGGCCGCCCAGTGCGACTGCACGGGTTTTCAGAAATCGTCCGGTTGCGGTGATAGGCGCAACACCCGGTGGGTTTGGCACAGTACTGGCTCAAAATGCCTGGCTACCCGTGCTACGTACATTAGGCACATCCCCATGGTTCGGTGGAAGATTATTAGTATCTCGTGCACATCAAATTTTCAACGAAAATGGGGCGATGGTGGATGAAACGGCGCGCCAACAACTGGCGGATTTTCTTGTGGGGTTTATAGAATTCATCCACATCAGCAATAAGCTGCGGCGATAAAATAATCAAATTTCTGAAGAAGGCGACGATAGGATTTTTATTTTTTTGTCTTTGCAATGGCAAATTTGGGCGCTACATAATGAGTAACTACAGGTTCGCTTCCGGTTACGAGCAATGTATGAAGCTCTGTCTGTAACAGACGATCTGCATGAGTTACGCGTTCGTGCTGACGAAGATGCTCAAGCCAGGAATCGACACTGAAAAATTCGATAAAGTGATTCGGTTTTTCGGTATGCTCAAACACACCCCAGGCAAAAGCGCCATCGCGACGACGGCGTTTGCTGAGTTCGCGTATCATAGTTAAAAACTCACTTGTTTTGTCGTTTCGAACTATATACTGAATGGTCACCAGGACTGGTCCGCGATCATGTGACACACCCTCATGCACCATGGGTGTCGGCCAATGCATCGAAGGTGTAAGATCAACGTTTTCGATGCCGCTGATGTGCCAGCGCCAAGTGAGCAGTGTGGCTATCACTGCGCCAGACGCTGCAATCATTAGTGACTCTGAAATGCTAGTTATTTCGGCGACTTTGCCCCACAGTAGGCTGCCAAATGCCATAGAACCCATAAAAACCGCCATAAAGACGGCCAGCCCGCGCGATCGTACCCAATTAGGAAGTGCCATTTGTGCCGCTACCTGGAGTGATGACAACACAGTAATCCATGCAATACCACTTACACCCGTCGCCAAACACAGGAAAATCAATTGATCGAATGTTGCCAGCGCAAACATGGTGCTTGCGTACACGACCGCCGCTAACGCAACTAAGCTATCGCGTGAAATTTTTTCACGCAGCTGGGGTAACACGAGAGCGCCGATGACAGCTCCGGTACCAATCGAAGCTACCAAGATGCCAAATATTTGCGGCCCACCGTTTTCTAAGTTCTTAGCTAGCAGCGGCAATAGGGCCCAGGAAGCACTGGCAAATAGAAAAAAACCGAATCCTCGAATGATAGCGGCTTGGAGGTCTGGTGCATGACGTGCAAAGCGGAAACCGGAGCGTAGTGCACTGAAGAATCGCTCGCTAGGCAATTCACTGATGGGTGCCTCGCGCCGCCAACGTACCAAAGCAAAAATGACAAGAAAATACGTAAACGCATTCAAAACAAATACTGCACCGGTTCCAGCAAAAGATACAATTACTCCAGCCAATGCTGGACCAATTGTACGCGCCATATTGATTCCAAGGCTGTTCAATGCAATAGCAGACTGTAGCTCATTGCGCGGCACAAGCTCCGGTGTTATAGCCGCCCACGCTGGCAGCATCATTGCTGACCCGATCCCCATCGCACACGTTAATGTAATCAGGCTCCACGCCGAGGTAACACCCGTCAGTGTCATAAATCCCAGTAGTCCAGCCACCAGAGCCAACCATAACTGCACCACGATAAGGTAGCTACGCCGATCAACGATATCAGCCAAGGCGCCCGCTGGCATGGCCAATAGAAAAATGGGTAAAGTGGTGGCAGTTTGGATCAGCGCCACCATAACGGGTGTAGGCGCCAGCGTGGTCATTAACCAGCTAGCACCGATATCATGCATCCAGGTTCCGATGTTCGATATCAGAGTTGCCATCCATAGCATGCGAAAAACAGGAATCCTGAACGGAGACCAAGCCGATGGCGTGCTGGTCAAGTTGTTCAATCTTTCACCTGCATTCTAACAGGCTGCCGAAAAACTATCTGCATTGCCGCTGCATTGTTAAAAACGGGTTCAAAATACTCATTTATTATACATAAGTTGCATTTTTCACCTGTTTTTGTCCTGCATCAGTTACTACAAAAACATTCTTCAATCTGCTAATAACACAGTGTCAATATGCAGGGTACTTAATGCGTTGACAGTAAAGATCGTCCGTTCAAATCCTGTGCTACTCTCGCATTACTGGTATAAAACCCTTTGAGCTGCTCAAGCTGTGCAGCCGAAACCGTGATCACCTTGGGAAGAAGATACCATTGCACGCCTTCGCTGCATGGTGGAGTAGTTAATGAACCTGCAAGGGTGTAATAATCCAAGTTTGCGGGATTCAGATCAGCAGGAAGCAATTGTGCAGGATTGATCTGTATGCCGGCACTTACGTTCTTACTACGTTCTTCATGTGGTGTGTTATCCAGAATGGTTCCAAATATGGGATTCTCCTCACCAATATCAACTGCGACAGCCAAGACTATAATTCTTCCATCCTCGTTGATATGAACATAATGCAGTTCGGCCGGGAAATTTTTGCCTTCCACGACATGTTCACTGGGTTCATGAAAGTGAAATTGAATCAGGGGAAAAGATTCTTCTCCAATCATCAATGCACCCGCATAATTTTCAGAGGTATTGACTTGTACGCCATGTCCACTATTGAAGAAGGTTGGCGTGGTGTCAGTGTCATATAAGGCAGCTAGTTTATTGAGAGGCTTTGTGTCGTTGATGGTTGCACTTGCAAGATCAATCGGAGACTGATGCTTGCCTATGCCGCATGCTCCAAAAGGATAGTTCAATGGCACATTTTGTGTTGCATCCTGAATCGCCCACCATGTTGACTGCTCATCATGACTCCAGTGCGGCGTCTCAGAAACAGCAGCGGTTGCATAACATGTAAAAATTGTAAAAGCCAGGTTTCTCAATATTTTCGTATTCATGAATTAACTCCGATTGCAAATTGTAATTGGATTAGCAAGGGTGATTTCTACAATATTCAATCATGGATGGTTTATTTCCCTGATTGGAGTTTTGAGATGATTGAGAGTCTGTGTTCTCAGTTGATGCATTGGGTTGAAGGGATTGTTTCTGCTGACTGCCGTCAGTCGATAATCTTTTTTGCTGACTAGGATCAATCAGCAATTTTGATTTATTTCCATCTGATTCAGCAAAACATGAAGCAACACTTACACTTAATGACACAGCCAAAAATAATTTTATAAGCATGATGCACCTCTTCAAGAAAGAAAGAATTTTTTCGCAGTTCGTAAAATGCGATTGGCACATTACCATAAAGATGTTGAGAAAATATCAAGAGAATGCCATAAATATGTGAATAAAATATCAACCGAAACAAATAATAAAAGAAGGGTTATTGCAACTTATATTAAATATTCTTGTTAAGGGATGAAATTGCAGACTTATGACGTCAGACTTTTTACCTCGGTATTTTACTCTGCAGTGACTTTAAATCTATTTGAGAGGATTCTTCATGGTGTTCATAAATCAACCGGACAGCTATTTTGCATATTTTCGGCACATCTGATTTTTATAACCTTATCCTTTCAAGAAATAGAAGCTCCGATAAACCCAGGCGATTCATGATTAAAATTCTGATTTGATGTCGTCCATAAACTAATCACATATCACGCTAATAGTCTGAAACAATGGTTAGAATCAGAAAATAAATGCAGTATTAGAAATGTCGAGTGTATGAATTACACAACAACATAATGGTAAAACTTCGGCGCTAAAGTAGGGATTTGAGTGATTATCATGTAAATTTGAGGCTGTAAGCTGTTTAAGCAGATGCTGGATTTTGCACGTTTGGATCAGGGTTTGTATAACTGTCATGTTATAACTTGATCGGACTTAACTCATTAAGGGGAAAATCACCATGCTCGCGTTTCTCTTCTACGTCATTCTGTTCGTGGTTGTCATCGTTGGTCTGATTCTGGCTGTTCCTTTGATACGCCGTCATTTAGTCACCAATCAAATACTGAAAGTTTTTCGCAAAATGTTGCCGCAAATCTCGCAAACGGAACAGGAAGCACTGGATGCTGGCACGGTCTGGTGGGAAGGCGATCTATTCAGCGGAAAACCCGATTGGAAAAAATTATTGGCTTATCCTAAGCCGCAGTTAACAGCAGAAGAGCAAACATTCCTCGATGGCCCGGTTGAACAGTTGTGTGTGATGCTGGATGAATGGAAGATTACGCATGAATTAAAGGATTTGCCACCGGAAGTGTGGCAATTCATCAAGGAAAAAGGTTTCTTTGGCTTGATTATTCCCAAGCAGTACGGTGGTTACGGATTTTCAGCATTGGCCCACTCTGAAGTTGTGATGAAAATCGGCTCGCGTAGCGGTACAGCAGCGGTGACGGTAATGGTGCCGAATTCACTGGGGCCGGCTGAGTTATTGCTGCATTACGGTACTGAGAAGCAAAAAGAACATTATTTGCCGCGCCTAGCAAAAGGTCTGGATGTACCCTGCTTTGCGCTGACTTCACCAGATGCGGGTTCTGATGCCGGTGCGATGCCGGATTTTGGCATTGTGTGCCGCGGTGAGCATGACGGTAAGACAGATGTCTTAGGTATGCGGGTAACCTGGGAAAAGCGCTATATTACGCTGGGCCCGGTTGCAACTATTCTGGGACTGGCGTTTAAACTGTATGACCCGGATCGATTGCTGGGTAAAGAGGAAGATCTCGGCATTACGTTGGCGCTTATCCCCACGGACACACCGGGCGTGAATATCGGGCGTCGCCACTATCCGTTGAATGGCGCATTCCAGAATGGGCCAAATTCAGGTAAAGAAGTGTTTATTCCAATGGACTGGATTATCGGCGGACAAGAAGGTCTCGGGCAAGGATGGCGCATGCTGATGAATTGCCTGTCCGTAGGACGCGCTATCTCGTTGCCAGCCACCAGTGTAGGAGCAGCCAAATTGGCGGCGCGCACCAGCGGTGCCTATAGCCGGGTACGCACGCAATTCAAAATACCAATCGGTTATTTTGAAGGCGTCGAGGAAGCATTGGGCCGTATTGGCGGCAACACTTACATGATGGATGCTGCACGTGTCATGACCGCCTCTGCAGTAGATCTGGGCGAAAAACCCTCGGTGGCGTCGGCGATCGTCAAATATCATTTAACCGAGCGCGGACGGCAAGCAATCAACGATGCCATGGATATTCATGGCGGCAAAGGCATTTGCATCGGCCCGAGAAACTATCTGGGACGTACTTATCAGCAGATTCCTGTCAGTATCACCGTTGAAGGTGCCAATATCTTGACGCGTAACATGATTATTTTTGGTCAGGGTGCGCTGCGTTGCCATCCTTATTTGCTAAAAGAAGTGAATGCAGCCCATGATAAAAATCCGGATAGCGCATCGCTGGCATTTGATGAAGCATTGATGGGACATGCAAAATTCACATTGCGAAATACCGCAAACAGCTTGGTGTATGCATTGTTCGGCAACCATATCAAGGGCAATGCGCCGGAAAACTGCACCCCAGAGACGGCTGGTTATTATCGGCAATTGGCACGATTTTCCGCCAGCTTCGCCTGTATTGCGGATATCGGGCTCATGCGCTTGGGCGGATCACTTAAGCGCAGGGAAAGATTATCCGCTCGGCTAGGTGATATTCTGAGCATGTTGTATCTATGCTCAGCAACCTTGAAACGTTTTGAAGACGATGGTCGTCCTGACACTGATTTGCCCTTGCTGCATTGGTCGATGCAGGATGGCATTTATCGTATGCAGCAGGCATTTGATGAGTTCTTGGACAATATTCCGGGGCATTTCACCTTTGTTTGGTTACTGAGAGCCTTGGTTTTCCCGCTCGGTAAACGTTGTAAGCCACCCGTTGATGCATTAACCCATGAAGTTGCCAGATTAATGATGGTACCCGGTGCTGTGCGTGATCGATTGACGGCTGGCATTCATGTCCCAACTGCAGAACATGAGCCAATGGCTGATTTGGAACAGGCGTTACAGTGTGTGATCAAATGTGGCGCGATCGAAGCCAAGCTACGAGAAGCTATCAAGTTGCGTAAAGTTACTGATCATGGAGATGGGCAGATTGCTCAGGCCGTGCAACTGGGTGTGATTACTGAGGAAGAAGCCAGTCTGCTGGACAAACTAAAAGATTTACGCAGCGAGGTGATTAAGGTGGATGATTTTAGACCGGATTTTGAAAGCGAAACAGAATCCTTAAGAAATGACAGCACTAATGCTGCGATGGATACCAGAGGTGCTATCAACGCTAATTTCGCTATTGATAAGTGAGGTTATGAATAAGATTAATGGCACAACTACTGTTGGCAAAACCAATAGTAGCGCCAAAACTACGAGCAGAAAGAAAAGTAGTCCCGTAACAGAAGAATCAGAGACGGTTGAAACCGTTAAGTGAATTGGAATATTAGAATAATCAGAAAATACACTGATGCAGCATCGCCAGTAAACGGACACAAAATTAGGGCGTGCGTATAGAGGGAAAGTTATGCAAATCGAGCAAAACGGAATGACCAGCGTTATTTCGGTGGATAAAGCAAAAACACTGAATGGTCTGTTTAATGAGCGCGTGCAACGCTCGCCGCAGAATGTGGCCTATCGTTATTTTGATCCGATTAGTGAGCAGTGGTGCAGCTATACCTGGGAACAAATGAATCAGCACGTGGCCCGGTGGCAGGCAGCTTTGATTAAAGAAGAATCACTAGTTCCTGGCGATCGGGTCGCGGTAATGATGAGAAATTGCCCGGAATGGGTGATGTTCGAGCAGGCGGCAATGGGTCTGGGGTTAGTGATAATTCCTTTATATACCGATGATCGGGTTGAAAATGCGGCTTATGTCATTAATGATGCAAATGTGAAATTACTGTTGCTGGAAAATTCACAGCAATGGCGGCAATTTCTTAACTTACAGAAAGAAATAGAAGGATTGCAACGGGTTGTTATCCTCCGGCCTTTTGAGTCCAGTAGTGCTGATGTTTGTGATAACGTGCGCATCGTTTCGGCAATGGAATGGTTGTCAGCGCGCGCCACTGAGGTCAAGCATATTAACAACGATCCAAATTCGCTTGCTACCATCGTCTATACCTCCGGTACATCAGGTCGTCCCAAAGGCGTGATGCTCAGTCACCATAACATTCTGACCAATGCTTTCAGCTGCCTGCAAGTTATCCAGGTGACGCCCGAGGATCTGCTGCTTTCTTTTTTGCCTTTGTCGCATACCTTCGAGCGTACCACAGGTTATTATGCGCCGATGATGGCGGGCGCCACAATTGCATACGCACGCTCAATTCCGCAATTGCAGGAAGAT
Organism: uncultured Nitrosomonas sp.; assembly: GCF_902826915.1. Lineage (GTDB taxonomy): Bacteria > Pseudomonadota > Gammaproteobacteria > Burkholderiales > Nitrosomonadaceae > Nitrosomonas. The sequence continues at coordinate 15,929 of NZ_CADEGP010000051.1, read as the reverse complement.
TTGTTGATCATCCGACCAACCATAATGATATCAGTGCCGCGTATCTATGAACGGGTTTATGCAGGTATACAGGCAAAACTGGCCGAGGGCCCCGGTTTTGCGCGTTGGTTATTCAATCTTGCCGTCGATGTGGGCTACAGTCGCTTCGAGTACCAGCAGGGCAGGGCCAGCTGGCAGCTTACACATTGTTTATGGCCGCTATTAAAGAAACTGATCGCAGATAAGGTAATGGCAAAGCTGGGCGGTCGGCTGCGCATGGTATTGAGCGGCGGTGCCGCATTGTCGCCAGAAGTTTCGCGCATTTTTATCGGTCTCGGGCTACCGATTCTGCAAGGATATGGGATGACTGAGAGCAGTCCGGTCGTTTGCGTCAATCGACTCGAAGACAATATGCCGGCTAGCGTCGGTTTGTCGATTCCCGGCGTAGAAATCAAGCTGGGAGAAAGTGACGCATTGCTAATTCGTGGGCCGAATGTAATGCTGGGTTATTGGAATAACCCCGACGCAACAAAAGCGATGGTTTCATCGGATGGTTGGCTGAATTCGGGTGATATCGCAGCAATTGATGCAGCAGGTCACGTGATCATCACCGGACGATTGAAAGAAATCATTGTGCTGTCCACCGGTGAGAAAGTGCCCCCGGCGGATATGGAAGCGGCGATTTTACGTGATCTGCTATTTGAGCAGGTTATGCTGATCGGTGAAGCACGCTCCTACCTGAGTGTTTTAGTTGTACTGAATCCGAAGCATTGGCAAAGTTACGCCACACAGCATGGCCTGGAGGAAGATCCGACGCATGAGCAATCAAGGCAACGGGTTGAAGAAATCTTATTGGAAAAAATTTCACATCAAACCGACGAATTCCCAGGTTATGCCAAAATACGCCGTGTTGCAGTTGTACAGGAACCATGGAGCGTTGACAATGGCTTGCTGACACCGACGCTGAAATTGAAGCGTGCCAAGGTGTTTGAGAAACACCAGGCGGAAATCGATGGGCTTTATGCAGGGCATTAACAGGTTGTTGAGAAACTATCTGACTTGATCTGTACTAGGAAGGAGGTAGATGGATGGCAAAAGAGCCCAGCAAACTGGATAAAGTTGTTCTAGAAGCACGCCAAAATGCAGAAAAACGCGCTCAGGGCTATCGGGCGCAGGCGCTTAAATTGTTTCCTTGGGTGTGTGGCCGTTGTGCGCGTGCATTTGATCATAAGAATTTACAGCTGTTGGAAGTGCACCACAAGAACAGTAATCATGATGATAATCCGCCGGATGGCAGTAACTGGGAATTGCTTTGCACCTATTGCCATGAGAACGAGCATTCCAAGTTGAAGGATTCGATGGACCGCGATATTGGCGGACAAGCAGAAGCGGTCGCTACTCATAATCCATTTGCCAAGCTTAAGGATATGCTGAAGAAATAGACTTAATGCAAAAAATAAAGTGAACTGGCTTGTTCATTGCGGGATGTTTGTTACTTTTAGTCAACAAATGGACTTGAATGAAAGCTCGTTGTATTTAATCAACAGACCGTTATAATACGATTTTCAAGTCAACAGGAGAGTCTAGTCATGGTTAAATTAACTGATGTAACTGGAATCGGACCCGCCACAATCAAGGTTTTAGCTGAACATAAAATCAAAACAGTCGAAGCATTGGCCGCGATTAGTTTGACAGATTTGCAGAAAATACCAGGATTCAGCGGCGCGATACGAGCGCGGGCAGTGAAGCAGTCGGCTGTCGATTGCTTACAAGATAAACCGGTTAAGCCATCAGCAACTCCTGTCGGACGCACACAAACAAAAATCAAGGAAGCACCGAGCATAAAAACGAGGACAAGCCCGATTGTCAGTCAGCTTGAATCCGTTAAACTTAATAGTGAAAGCAAGAAAAAAAAGCATAAGGTCGAAAAGCAAAAAGACAAAATAAAAGATAAGAAAAAGAAAGATGGCAAGAAGAAAAAAAAGAACCAAAAGAAATCATAGCTTCTTGGGTCTGATTAAGTATCGCAGTTGCGCTTCATGAGCGTTAACTGCAATGGCACGGCTTCCATAATTTAAGACAGCCAAGGCGGCGGTTGTCAACAACTTGCCGGAATTGTCAACGGGTGGCGGATCTTGAGATAAATGGCAGAGTAATTGGTCGAGACCCGGGTTATGTCCAATGATAAGTAATGTGTATATTCCTTTGCTATATTGCTTGACTAAGGTAGTCAGGTCATTGCATGATGCATCGTAGATTGTGGGCTCCCAGTGTACTTCTGTTTCAGGCAGGCTTAATTCGTTTACGACTCGATGGCAAGTCTGTTTTGCTCGTAATGCAGGAGAACAGAGGATTCGATCTATGCGAAATTGTTCTTGTTTTAACCACTTACCCATCTGTTTGGCAGCTTTTTTTCCGCGATTTGTCAAAGGACGATCAAAATCCGATCTGCCTGCCTCAGACCAGTCTGATTTGGCATGTCGCATAATAATCAATTGATATTTTGGCATAACTCTTAGTATGAGATCGATTAATTGGATGACTAACTTCCATTCTGGCGTGCTTCACTATGGATGAATCCTACGCTGCTGTTGATTTAGGTTCAAACAGTTTTCACATGATCGTGGCGAGCATAGTGGATGGCCGTTTGCAAATTATTGATCGCATGAAGGAGATGGTCAGACTGGCTTCGGGATTGAATGATGAGCAGGAGTTGTCGAAAGAATCCATGCAACAAGCCTTGGAATGCTTGCAGCGATTTGGCCAACGGATTCAGGAAATTCCGCGTCTGAATGTGCGCGCTGTAGGTACGAATACACTTCGTCAGGCGAAAAATGGCAATGTTTTTTTGTCGCAAGCACATAGTGCACTGGGTCATCCGGTTGAGATCATAGCGGGGCGTGAAGAAGCAAGGCTGATTTATTTAGGCGTCGCGCATAGTTTATATGATGAAAATAATAAACGGCTGGTGATTGATATCGGCGGCGGGAGTACGGAGTTAGTCATTGGCCAGGGTTTTGATACCTATGCGACTGAAAGCCTGCATATGGGCTGTGTCAATATCAGCCAGCGTTTTTTTGATGATGGCAAGATAAAAGCCAAAAAAATGCGCAAAGCCGTATTGTTTGCGATGCAAGAGCTGGAATCCATTGAAACAGCCTATAAAAAAACAGGCTGGGATTCTGCATTGGGTTCTTCCGGCACTATCATCGCAGTACGGGACGTGGTGCAAGCACAAGGCTGGTGTGATTCTGGCATTACCTTGTCTGCCTTGATGAAACTAATGGAAGCTTTAATCGAGATTGGGGATAGTGCATCGATTGATTTTGTCGGTGTACCTGAGCGCAGAAAACCGGTTTTTGCCAGCGGTGTGGCGATATTGTACGGTGTTTTTGAAACGCTTAAGCTGGAACAGATCAATGTTTCTGAAGGTGCATTACGTGAGGGTTTGCTGTATGACCTTATCGGTCGGATGCATAATGAAGATATCAGGGATAAGACCATTGAAATTGTTACGCAAAGATACAGCATTGATACCGAGCAGGCCAATCGAGTCAAGGATACTGCAGAAAAACTTTTTCATCAGGTAAAAACCGACTGGGAATTGGACGAGAAAACAGATTTGAAACTGTTGACATGGGGAGCGCTTATTCACGAAATTGGTTTATCGGTTGCACATAGCCAATATCACCGACATGGCGCGTATTTAACTGCCAATTCTGATTTATCAGGGTTCTCCCGACAGGAGCAAATGAAACTGGCAATGTTAGTACGGAGTCATCGCCGTAAATTCCCGCTGGAAGAATTTGAATCAATAGCTGTTTCTACGAAAACTTCAGTAATCAGGCTATGTATTTTGCTAAGGCTGGCAGTGTTGCTCCATCGCAGCCGTTCTAATAGCGACTTGCCGGAAATTCGCATCGGTGTGAACAAAAACCGCATTACTTTGGATTCTCCATCAGATTGGTTAGAACAGAACCCTTTAACGCTTGCTGACTTGAATACCGAGCAAGATCTTCTTCAGGCTAGTGATATTAAACTGATATTCGATTAAATCAATTGTATTAGAGGCCGCAATAGTGTTCCAAGAGAAATTGCTGTGCAGAACGTGGTTTAGCAGTACCTGGTTTTAAGCGTTTATATGAACCATCGCTTTGCAACAACCAAGCTTGCGTGTTGTCGGAAAGATAGCACAATAGTCCATGCTGAATGACTGTATCGCTGGTGCGTTTTTCCTCAATCGGAAAGCATACTTCTACCCGGTGATGTAAATTGCGTGTCATCCAGTCCGCGCTGGAACAAAAGACTAATTCTTCGTCATCGCCTCCATTTTGAAAATAATAAACGCGAGTATGCTCCAGGAAACGACCGACAATGGAGTACACACTTATATTTTCCGATACATCTTTGATTCCCGGACGCAAGCAGCATATGCCACGAATGATTAAGTCAATTTTTACACCGGCTTGAGAAGCCTTATATAGCGCTGCGATAATTTCCGGATCAACCAGTGCATTCATTTTGGCAATGATCCAAGCTTTTTTTCCTGCACTCACAGCACTGATTTCTTTGTCGATATAACTCAATATCCCTTTATGCAGTGTGAAAGGGGATTGCAAAAGCTTTTTTAATTTGCTCGCTCGTCCTAATCCGGTTAATTGATGGAACAGTTTATTCACATCCTCACCGATGGCTTTATCACAGGTCAACAAACCGTAGTCGGTATATAAACGCGCAGTTCGTGCATGATAGTTACCGGTTCCTAAATGTACATAACGCCGTAATGTACGGCCTTCTCTTCTGACGACCAGAATCATTTTTCCGTGAGTCTTATAATTAACCACGCCATACACGACATGCGCGCCAACCTGTTGTAATTCACTGGCGAGCTCAATATTGGCTTCTTCATCGAACCTGGCTCGCAACTCAATGACTACCGTGACTTCTTTACCTGCACGCGCAGCCACCTTGAGCGCTTCAACAATCGCCGAATCAATTCCAGTACGGTAAAGCGTTTGTTTGATCGAGAGCACGCCAGGGTCAGCGGCTGCTTGTCGCAAAAAATCTATGACGGGTGCAAACGATTGAAATGGGTGATGTAGCAGAATGTCACCGTTGTGCAACACATCAAATATGTTGGTATTCTTGATCAGGCGTTTGGGGATGTTTGGCGTGAAGCCGACAAATTTTAATTCCGGACGATCGACCAAGTCGCAGATTGCAAGTAAACGATTCAAGTTGACAGGCCCAGTTACCCGATAAAGATCATTTTGCTGTAATTCAAATTTGTGTAACAAAAAAGAACTTAGAAGATCCGGGCAATTATCCGCAACTTCCAATCGCACTGCATCGCTAAATCTTCGCGAAGGCAATTCGCCCTCCAGAGCGCGCAACAAATCGTCAATTTCATCATCGTCGATCAGTAAATCGCTATTGCGCGTTACTTTGAATTGATAGCAGCCGATGACATTCATACCCGGAAACAGATCCGTGACATGCGCATGGATAATCGAGGAAAGCATCACGAAATCGCGGTTTTCTTCACTGTATTTGGCTGGGATTGATACAACTCTCGGCAATGAACGTGGTGCTTGCACGATGGCCATACCCGAATCGCGCCCGAAAGCATCCTTACCTTCCAATGAAATGATGAAATATAGATTCTTGTTGAGAACCTTGGGAAAAGGGTGCGCCGGATCTAATCCAATCGGACTTAAAACCGGTAAAACTTCTTCTTTAAAATAGCGATGTATCCAGCGGCTGGTTTGAAGTTTCCATTGCGAGCGGCGCAGTAGCCTAATTTTATCCTTGGCCAGCGCAGGTATGATCATGTTATTCCATACGCTATATTGCTCCAGCACGAGCTGATGCGCGGTTTCACTAACACGTGACAGCACTTCTGTTGGGGACAGATTATCCGGGCCTGTTTGCGTCGAAGCGTATTTAATCTGCTGTTTGAGTCCAGCTACGCGTATCTCAAAGAATTCGTCCAGATTGGTACTGGCAATGCATAAAAAACGTAGCCTCTCCAGCAAGGGAAGGGTCTCATCTTTGGCCTGTTCGATCACACGGCGGTTAAATTCCAGCAGGCTCAGTTCGCGATTGATATAAAGCGCAGGATCTTTGAGGTCAACAGTATCCATCAGTGAATTGCTCGGGTAAGTATTATTGTAACTGGCTAGTCGATCTTTGTTTAAGTGTGGCCGGCAGGAAAGAAATTAAATAAGCTGCATTCTAGCTTAGTTTGTGTGGAACTGAATGTTACTTTGGTGTTAGCTTTAGAAGCTTGCCGTTTTCTTCATCAGTCAGTAAATATAATGCACCATCCGGGCCTTGTTCTACATCGCGAAAGCGCAATGTATTGGTTAATAATCGCTCTTCATTGAGAACCTTCTTGTTATCGGTAGACAGTCGGACTAGATGCCGCCCTGCCAGGGTGCCGATAAACAAGCTGTCGCGCCATCCTGGAAATTGCTTTCCAGTGTAGAACACCATGCCAGAAGGTGCGATTGATGGCGTCCAGTAATGAATGGGTTCTTCAAAACCTTGTTCTGCGTGTTCATTTTTGATCGGCACACCAGAGTAATGATTGCCATAGTTAGCCTTTGGCCAACCATAATTTTTACCGGGTTGCGGAATATTGATTTCGTCGCCACCTTTGGGGCCATGTTCATGAATCCAAAGCTCACCCGTTTTGGGGTGAATTGCGGCGCCTTGGACACTGCGGTGCCCATACGACCAGATTTCGGGTTTAGCTTTCGGGTCATTAGCAAACGGATTGTCAGCAGGCACTGTTCCGTCAGGTCGGATGCGGATTATTTTGCCGATATGATTGTTCAGCTGCTGCGCTTCCTCCATATAATCACCACGATCACCCAGTGTGATAAATAGATTCCCATCCGGTGAGAATATCAAGCGTGAACCAAAATGCACGCCGCCTTCAGTTTTTGGCAACTGGCGAAAAATTATTCGCAAATTTTCCAAGCTGCCATTTTTTAATTCAGCTTTGGCTACTGCGGTACTGGCTTTTGCTCCTTCCGGCTCAGAATACGATAAGTAAATCAAATAGTTTTTGGAGAATTCCGGATCCAACGCAACATCCAGCAAGCCGCCTTGCTGTTGAACTAACACAGTAGGGACCCCTTTCACCGGTTCTGAAACACGACCATCCGACGTAATGATACGTAATTGCCCAATTTTTTCTGTTACCAATATATTGCCATCCGGCATAAACGCCATACCCCAGGGGAATTGCAATCCTTCGGCCACTAAGCGGACATCGAAGTCAGTTTGAATGCGTTGAGCTTGCACAGCAGGCAGCAGGAAAGAGCTGAAAATAAAAAGTACAGCGATTATGTTGGTTTTTAGTGTCATTTTCTGGTTTTAGGCAATTAGTACACAGTGGCTGTTAAATGTACCATTGTCAGCAGTCCATCTCAACTACCCTGAATTTCTCTGGCTGAAGATTGAGGATCGGAAAATTGAAATTTTTGTAGTGCCTGGACTACGTATTCTGCAGTAGGGCGGGGAGCCATTTGAGTATCGAACATGGCCGCATTCAGATTACCCAATTCGCGAGCTTTTTCCAAATTTGTTGCAAGATGAATTGCGCGTTCAACAATTTCATCTGGATCTGAATAAGCGAATTGTTTTTTTAAATGTGGATTTGCGATTAATAATTCCGGGTTGTTTTCTAAAGGTTCACCGATAACGGCAACTCCGAGCGCCATGGCTAAGCCGAATTTGGAAGACAAGCAGCCCGCAATACCTTGCGTGTAAATAACGACCTTTGCGCGCGCCAAGGTTTCAAGATAACTTTCTTGACTCAGACGCGGATAAAATACCTCGGCATATTTTTCCGGGAGCGGTTTCTCGCATGAAAAACCTGTAGCCGTGTTAAGTGAGGCTGCATCGAAAAGTTTCTTGATAACCTGGTAGCGACGTTCCATGACCGCTACATGACGGGAATTATGCCGAAAGCTGGTTACAAAGAAAACATCGATATCTTTTGGAGTTGCTCGATGAGCCAGTATTTGCTCGAGTGACTGAAAATTTTTCAGGTCACGCAAGCGAAACTTGGCATCCGTTAAATAATCCTTATAGGGTACGTTATAATTAATCCCGGGTTTAAATCCAAACAGCGCCGGAGTCAGCAGCAATCTGCGGCTAAGCGACAGGAACGATTCTGGTCTTATCGGGAAAAACTGTGAAACGCTAAGAATTTTTTCACGAAAATCCTTAAGTGCTGGTGTGTACTCAATCTGGTCCGGGTTGTAGTTCACCTTAAAGTAGACATCCACGCTTTGCAGCAGCGGCAAATGATATCCACCCGTATGATTCGTAACGTTGACTGAATTGACATCATGCGTATCAATGCAGAAATACCACTCGTGATCACCTTGCTGAAATTTAAAAAGCACCATTGCAAACAATAAATGCTGCCAATCAGAATCTTGAATGGCTGGCATCAAGCGTGCCGGAAGCGAATGAGCTGTTCTGATTTGCAATTTCCCACTTTTTGCTAATTCATGGAATCCCTGCAGATAATAACTTGCATAATAAGCACGTGATGTGTCGTAGAAAGTAAGATACGCGTCGGTCATTTCAAATAGGTTACTATAAATTAGATATAAGCAAATCAAGCAGCCCATTCAATTACTTTTGTGCGTAACAGCGCCAAAGCTGCGGCTTGCTGATCCGCTCCTGCTTGATGCCATTGGTCTAGCATAGCACGTGCAGCGTTGACTTCATGCGTGAGATTCAGTGTGCGGAAATCGGGTGTGTAAAATACACGTGCAACCAATGCACGTGTTGCACCAAGTCGCGGGTATTGAGCATAGATTAAATCGCTAGGTATCGGTAAACGGCTATCATTAAGCCGACCAATGCCGGCAAATCCATAAGGCACCCCGGCCGTAGATGCGATATCGGTTAGTCTATCCAGAAAACCAGAGGTTAGTACCTCGAAATGATTGGATAGTTTCATATCTAAATACATATCGTTCAATCCGAAGTGGATTTCACCAATTCCTGGAAGTTTAACAACTTCACGCAAGCGTATTGCGGCTGCCGCAGTTTCGACTAATAAAGAAACAAATGCGCGGTCATCCACGAGCTCAATGAAAGTGGCCGCTTCTTTAATCGTGCGAAACATCGGCAACATTAGCACAGTGACGCCTTGATCAATCAAACAATTGATTTCATCGCGTGAGCCGGCATGAATTGGATTGGTGCGGGCAAATAACGCCGATTGCGTTAATTGATCGCGAATAGCTTCCAGTTCATGCATCTGATGATCAGAAATCCATGCTTTCTTGGCATCTTGGCGATGCTCTTTACCCATTCTTTCCAAGTCAAGGCCAATACGATTAATACCAGCCGCATTGCCGGCCCGTGCCAAATCCGGATCATTGGTGAATAATGTGAGAACGAAATCGCTGCCAAAGCTCATGAGATGAAGTCCTAAGTTAGGAATTGAAGGATCTTACGGCTTCCTTATAACTTACTTGAATTGATAAGGAATTTTGTCGGTGTCAAATGGTAAGCGCCATTCATCCGGACAAGAATAAAGATAAGGGTTATTAAAATAATTAATAAAACTGCTTTCGAAATTTTCCAAATTCTGTAAACCATGCCAAATACCAGGCGGAATAGTGATTAATGTAGGCCTCATACGACTCAGATGTAAGACGTTGATTTGACCTCTTGTCGCTGAATCAGCGCGATCATCATACAGAACCAATTTTATTGTCCCGTTAACCACGAAGATAGTATCAATTTGCGATTCATGCGCATGCCAAGCGCTGATGGCACCGGTTCGTAGTATGGCGTGAATCATATGCCGTATCTGATCGGGACCTACGTCCCATTCTGGACGATAAAGTTCTGTAGTGATGCCATTGGGTGTGATGATATTGGGTACTTCATATTTTTTCACTCCTGTCAGCAAAACATTTGTCGATTCACCCTCTGAGGTTACCGTTTGTTGATCTTTGATTGCGTCTTCTATGAGCATGGTTTAATCTCCTGCAGCTTTGTCGATAGCGAAATTGGATTGCGGTAGTTGATGAGACGAGATGCAGCAATATAATTATTATTTTTTAAGCTTCAAGCGCTTAAATTATACTTGATACTTAAGTGTTAAGTGTTAAGTGTTAAGTGTTAAGTGTTAAGTGTTAAGTGTTAAGTGTTCACAGGAATCGAAGCATAGCAAATTGAAGATGGGTACAATTTCAGGAAAAGAGCTGTTAAAACATATCATTTACTAAAACACGACAACACGCATTCGTATTCCGCCAAATAGATTGAGCGGCGGCCCTGGTTCGTAATAGCGGCCGAGCGCCGCGTTGACGCGTGTGTTTGCATTATATTGCGTATCAAACAAGTTGTTGACGCCGAGAAAAACCGAACCTTCGATCCAGTTTCGCCTCAATTCCCAGCCAAAGAGTAATTGTCCTAAATTATAGGCCGGATTGGTCGCGGTATTAATGTCGTTAACATAAAACCCGCCGACACGGTGCACATGCAATTGTCCAAAGAAACCGAACGGGTGTGAATAGCGCAGCAATCCTTCCCAACGGTGCGTAGGGACACCGGGAAAAACATTGCCTTTCAGGCTGATGTCATTAACTACATATTTTTCGAATGCAAAATCAGAGAATGTGTAACTGACTTCGCCTCGTAAACCTTTCCATTCTGGTGTAGCGAGACGTGTTTCCACGCCGACACGTCGTGATTGGCCGGCATTGCGGAAAAATGCTCGGCCCGGTGATGTCGCCAGCTCGAATGGCGTGATTTCGTCCCAGGTACGAATAAAGAATACGGCAGTATCATACTGAAATCCCGCAGAGTTACCACGAAAACCCAGTTCGTTGCTGAGCGATGTTTGCGCGTTCAGACTCGGGTTGAATCCACCTCTTCCAGCCGGATTGTTAAGTAACTCGGTGGTGGTCGGTGCTTCAAAAACGGATGCGACATGCGCATAAAGTTGCTGTTGATCGGCGAGATGGTACACCAGCCCAGCAGAACCACTGCCTTGCGATATTGCCCGAGAACCGGATTCATTGCCATCACTTTTAAATTGATCTTTGACTTGATAATGCAACCAATCCCAACGACCGCCGAGCACCAAATCGAGCTTATCGGCAACATTCCATTCATTGCGCACAAATGGTCCAACGCTTTGCACACGCTCAATTTGACTTAAATTCAGTGCACTGCGCACACCAAAGTTGTTATTGAAGCGCTGCCGATCATCATTTTGTATGCCGTAGTCGACACCAACCAAAAAACGGTTGGGGCGATTGAACAATTCATGATCATTGACAAACTGCATCATCAATCCACCCACTAAGCGATCAAACTGAACCTGTCCGCCATCGAAAAAAGGTTGACGGCTTTGGAAGTCACGGTGCAGCATGTGCGCTGTAACAGTAAATTCTTTTCCGACAGAAGGTCTTTGGCGAAACCGTATGCCCATTTCCTCCTGTCGAATTTCCTCGCCAGCGTTATACTGCAGATTGCGTGCTGAAGCCTGTCGTGGATTAGTCTGTACCTCTGCACTGGTCAAGGCACCTGGGTCCTTGGATAGCGGGGAATAAAGCTCCCGGAATACCAGCATCAGATCGGAATTTATGCTGGTTTGGAAATTCAACTTAGCCTGCGAAAAAGTATTTTGCATCGCGCTATGATTGCGCCAGCCATCTTGCTGCAAGTGAGAACCATAGAGACTATAGCCGAAATTCCCGCTGCGCCCACCCATGAACAACTCAGATTTCAGGTAACCGTATTGTCCGAACACTTGACGTGGCATCACCACGAATTTCTCTGGTGGTGCTTCGCGCGTGGTGATATCGATCAAGCCACCGGAAGCGTTGCCATATAACGCAGCCGATGGTCCGCGCACAATATCCATGCGTTCGATTAGCGAAGGATCGATTGAATCCAACTGCGTTTGTCCATCCGGCAACGTCTGTGGAATTCCATCTACGCGCATCTGAATTCCGCGTACACCAAACGGTGAACGCGCGCCAAATCCACGAATGGCAATGCGCACATCCTGCGCAAAATTAAACTGATTCTGAAAGAAAACGCCCGGAGTACCACGCGCAAACTCATCTAAAGTCGCGCCCGGTTGAAAGCCCTGCTGCGAATCACGTTTGATCTGCGTAATACTATTGGGAATCTGCGAAGGTGAGCGTTCGCTGCGAGTGGCAGTAACGTTAATCGGATCCAATATAACAGGTTGAATCTTATTAGGCTCTTGTGCCAAACTTGCAGTCGCGAACAAAAACAAAATGGACAAAATCGCTAGAAAACCAAGAAAATATTGCATCCGCGAAAAACAGCTAAGATAAAAAGCGTGAGTGACAAGAACGGTGATAAAAATCACGTAGGCGCATTTAGGAATACTCTCGAGATCAATTGGCGGGCCATCATTTGGTTCATTTTATCACTACTAACGTAATAATCGATTGATTCCTCATGCATAACCCGGCTGGATTTAATCCTGCTCTGTTTTCAAAATTGTTCCGAAAGTATCCATGTAAAGTTCAAACTTCTTTCCTTCTGACTTGATTTCCACTTCATAGCCAGTAACCGTTCCATCCGGCTTCATCACTTTCTCAGCTTCTTCGATCGTGGCGTTTGGGTATACTTTGGCAATGGCCTGGATTACAGATTCAGGCAGTGCTTTGACATCAATGGATTCTTCCTTCTGCAGAACTTCCCCTTCAGCGTCATACAAAATTTCGTACTCTTGGTCATTTTCTTTATATTCAATTTCATACACGGCTTTACCTTCGATCATTCCTTGCTCAAATTCTACTTCTTTAGCATTGGGATGAGCTTTTTCAAAAGCTTCGAGTACTGCTTTGGGTACTTGATCTTTACTCACTTCTTTTTCACTGGCGTGTGCTTGACCCAATGCTATCAACAGGGTGACCAGTATTGCTGTAATCCAAAATTGCTTTTTCATAAGACCTCCTTTGGCCGGAATCAAGTATATGTGCTGATTAGAATCAGTCGATTTGATCATATGATGAAAAGACACCTTAACGAAAAAATTCCGCTGCCTTCTGTCTACTCTTTAGCAAAATAATTGTCAATATTTCAAAGATGCGAGGACAATGTTCCTGGTATCAGCGAGATTAAGGGAGTTTTTGTAAGGCGAATCCGATTCCAGTAGCTTCTGCGATTGATACCTCGGAATTTGAGCGTTATCATGCGGGATCAAAAACCAATCGATATTTTCAAACCCATGATAGAAAAGCAGTATTGTACAATAAACGAATCGCTTAGCCTACTATAGTGAATAGTTATCACGAAACACCTAAAAACCGCTTCATTCTGCTCGGAGCGAGTAACCTTACCTTGTCGCTACGTTTAACCATTCATTTAATGCAACAACGATTTGGCGGGCCAAGCGAGGTTCTTACAGCGCTTGGGCATGGACGTGCGTATGGAACGTTTACCCAAGTATTGTGGCGCGGTTTGCCGGGGATTTCAGATTGCGAGTTGTGGCGACAGTTGGATTTGGCTGAGACACACCCAACTTATGCGCTGTTAACTGATATCGGTAATGATATTTTGTATGGATTGCCACCAGAACAGATATTGCGAACGTTGGAATGGTGTATCAATCAGCTACAGAAACACGCGACGCAGATTGTGGTGACTAATCTACCGATGGCTTCGATTGAAAGTTTATCCGAGCGGCGTTACATTTTTTTTCGTAATATTTTTTACCCATCCTGTCAGTTATCTAAAGATGAAACTGTTAGCCGGGCGCAAGTAGTGCATCACGGATTGGTGGAAATGGCGGCACAACGGCATTTTAAACTGTATGAACAGGGTTCGGATTGGTTTGGTCTGGACGGCATTCATGTGAATTATTGGCAGCGAAAAGCGTACTATCAGGATATCCTGAGTCGGTTTCCGGATTCTGGAAAAAAACCAGAGGCCGAGGGGAATAAGCAGGAATTTTTGCTAACCTGGCAGCGCCGACCTGAATTTTCTTGTAAAACTGTATTGGGGCGCACTTCTCATTGCCCACAACCCAGCGGGCAACTGCCAGACGGAACACTTGTCTATAAGTGCTAAGTGCTAGTTGTTGACGTGAGATAGTCTTAGTCACGATGCACACTGTTACTTACTCAAGACAGTTTGCAAACCCTTCAAGGAAATATGATCGATGTTATCTCAGGATGCTTATGGGTTAGGAATCGCAGGTTGTGTTGTGATGCAAACATATTTGTTGTAATTACAACACGCCCCATTTAAATATTGACACGGATGTGGTGATGCTTTGATTTGCCACGGATAAGTTCTCACCGTTAATAATTCAATGAGATAATTTGTCACGATACCTAAAAAAGATAGGTTTTTAAGTGCCCGAGAATTAAATAATGTATTAAAGGGTATACATCCGTTTATTATTTGCTTAGCCATAAATATTATTATGATCAAATTGATTCTGCTCAATTTAGTATTAGGAAAAATCTTCAATTAAATTAGAGGGAAATCAAATGAAAACAGATAAACAAGTAGGAACAGAATGCTATTCAGTATTCAATCATTTGCAACGTCTCACTGATTCACACATTCCAGAGTTAGATTTTAAAACCGTCGTTCATATTCCTGAAAATTCATTCCAGATCCATACAGTTACTTTCCTACACAATATGCGGTTAGCTGCGCTTGAAAACAATTTCGCCAATCTATTAGCAAACTGTTATTTGGAATCTGCAGATTTTGAACAATTTAAACGATTAACGCCTTTTTTATGTTCTGCCAGTCATTTATTGTGTAGCAGCACGTTGAATCCTTTCCATCAAGTAGATGAAGATAAAGTGCTAGATTTTTTTATGCGCTATGCTGCTAATTTTTCAATGGAAGAAAATATCGCTGAATTTATCCAATTTAAAGTAATTCCGTATATGCACAACTTTAATATACGGAATGAAAATACTAATTTTATGCCTAAGGATCATCGATCGGCAAATCAGTTGCTCCATTGATTTAAAATTTCATCCTATCCATAAAAGAATCGCGCCGATAGCAGGCGCGAGGGGTGCTTCTTTTTGCACTGCAGGTAGAAATAATGAAGTAAGCTTTGTTTTGCATTGCGTACGCTGCTGTTGACATGCAGATATACCTCTTTCTTAAATTGCATTACCGAATACAAAAGAATCGCTCTCAATGCTATCTGACGCGATCGACTGATCGCAGGTTGCCGCGTGCGTTTCCAGCAAATCGAATTGCATCTGTTATGGCGACCAGGCACAACGTCTGAACATTGTTCCAGATACTTGTAATGCGGCTATTAATTATGGGTGGATTGCATCTAAAAATCTTTAAGTAGCTTAATAAAACAGAAATTAGACGCTAAAAACTTATTTATTCAGAAACATTGCGATCATTTTACGGTTCTATACTAATTTCATTTTGTTGAAATTTATTTACATCGAGTTGAGAGGAAAATGCAATGAAATCCAACTATCATTTCATTACTAAAAAATTTGTTGAAGTTTTGTTTTCCTGTATCTCAATTGTGTCAATTTTAACTTTATCAGGATGCAGCGGAGAAAATCATTTACAACAAGCAATTAAATATTCCCAAGCTTCTATAATTGCTGACGATGGGGCAACAATAGCATTGCAATCAGCATATGCAATTATTCATGCGCTTTCGATACCAGATCAAGAAAAAGTTTCTTCTGCAGGACGTATCCATTTAGCAATGGCAATTGTGAATTTGGAGCAAGCTATCGAGAATGGAAATTATGACGAAAATGATTTAGCGCGAAATGCTGCACGTATGGCTATAGCTCACTTTAAAGAAATGAGAAAATAACACAAGAGTTTATTCTGCATTATTTCCGAAGGTCGCGCCGCCGACCGAGCTATGATTATTTCTGGTGTATGACAAGTGAGGAGAAAGCGGTGTAGCC
>NZ_CADEGP010000050.1 GCF_902826915.1 uncultured Nitrosomonas sp. | reverse complement strand
CCTAGCATCTCTTGGGAAAACAAGGCAGATTCAATAACTAATTGTGACATAGCCTATGAATTGCTCTCAAATTCGCAAAAGCCTCATCAACTTGCGACAAGGATCGAGTATATTATGCTTTCTTAATATCATTAAAAGGATTGATAACTATGACTGAGGGCGCAATCTCGTGTGAACAGCATGATTTCGTGGAAGTTGCTTGCATGTATCGCTATCGACTCAAACTCGTTTTAAAAAACAGGCAGATGATCGAAGGCACAGCAATTGATATTGTTAATTCTCCAGAAAAACAGGAATGCTTGGTTATCGATAATGACTCAAGATTGCAAATCGAGTTAACGCAGCTTGTGAAAATGGAAGTGTTGACACCCAACGCCAAATTTCGCGAAGTTATCTTCGAGTAAACTATTGCCGAGAAAACCTGTATTTCATTGTTCCCAATACTTCAGTTATCGGAGCAGACTATCCCTGCCACTATGTCGACCTTCGCAGAACAATTAATTATCTGGCATGATCAACATGGCCGTCACCATTTACCCTGGCAAAAGAATCGTGACCCTTATGCAATCTGGCTGTCAGAAGTCATGTTACAACAAACTCAGGTCAATACGGTGATCCCGTATTATGCGCGATTCATGCAGGAATTCCCAACAATTAGCAGTCTCGCGCAGGCCCCGCTTGATGCGGTACTAAGTCTCTGGAGTGGCCTTGGCTATTACGCGCGCGCGCGCAATCTGCACGTAACAGCTCGCAAAGTGATGCATCACTATCAAGGACAATTTCCCTGCACACGAGAAGCTATTCAGCACCTACCTGGAATTGGGCGCTCCACAGCAGCCGCGATAGCCGTTTTTGCCTTTGGTCAGTGTGAAGCAATTTTGGATGGCAATGTCAAACGAATCTTTGCACGTTATTTTGGAATCTTCGGTTTTCCTGGAGAAACCAAAACTCAGAATTTGCTATGGAAGAAAGCCGAAGAATCGTTGCCAATCCACTATCATAATGGCAGGATTGAAACCTATACTCAAGCGTTGATGGATTTAGGCACTGCGGTTTGTACTCGGCGTGCTCCGCTATGTAAAGCTTGCCCGTTGCAATCAGAGTGTGTTGCGCTGAAAGAAAATCGTGTGGATCAGCTTCCCACCACCAAACCTCGCAAGCTATTACCACAGAAAGAAACCAACTTCCTGTTGTTGATGCAACAGCAGAATATACTGCTGGAACAAAGACCGGCTCCAGGCATCTGGGGAGAATTATGGTGTCCACCTGAAATTGGAATCGGAATAGATGTTATAACTTATTGCCAACACAATTTAAATATTGAAGTGCGAGCATTGATTGAGTTGCCCATACTAGACCATCAATTCACACATTTCAAATTACGCATACACCCGCAACTACTACAAGTAACTTCTTCAGAATCGCTGGCTACACTACCCAAATTTATTTGGACCAAACCATCCGATGCACTTGCAAAAGGAATTCCAGCACCCGTCAGGAAATTGCTAAAACAAACTTTTTTATCTAAATTTTCTCCGTACAGGATTTAAAAAAGAAATTATGGACGAGCTATCGGAATGGAAAAAACAGCAGCGTAAACAATTGATCTCAGCTCGCGAGAGCATTCCGGAGAAATCACATATGGAATGGAGTCAGGCAATTTCAAGTTTTCTTACACAAGAGTTGCCAAAACCGCAGAAAATGATTATTGGCATCTATTGTCCATTTCGCGGTGAATACGATCCGCGACTTATTACTCAGTATTTAACCCAACACGGCGCCACACTTGCACTACCAGAAATCATCGCCAAGGATAAACCATTACGCTTCCGTGAATGGTTACCGGACACACCGATGAAAAATGGTGCTTACGGTATCCCGATCCCAGTAGGCACCAAGATTGTCCGACTCGATGCGGTGATTATTCCAATGGTGGGATTTGATCAGCAGGGTTATCGGTTAGGTTATGGCAGTGGTTTTTTTGACCGCACACTCGATAGTTACCAACGACAACCACTCAGTATTGGCGTCGCTTTTGAAATACAGCGATTAGATAACATTTACCCACAACCACATGATATTTCGATGCATTATGTAGTTACAGAAGCAGGGAGCTTTCAAACTAAGAGTTATTAACTATCCCTCGTAATATCTCTTCAAAATGCTAATGGATAATCGTTTGAAATAACAGAAATTAGCTTTCAGCTCCCCAACGGGGAATTAGGGTATGCTTGACCTCCAGATGATCGAGAATTCTGGCAACAACAAAATCCACTATATCCTGTATCGTTTTCGGGTGATGATAAAAACCTGGATTGGCCGGAAGAATTACAGTGCCTGCACGCGCCAATTTGAGCATATTCTCCAGATGAATCGCTGAAAACGGCATCTCCCTAGGGACAATAATGAGCGATCGATTTTCCTTTAACGTGACATCGGCGGCACGCTCGATCAAATTTTGACTCATACCTGCAGCTATTGCTGCCAAAGTTCCCATGGTACAAGGACAAATCACCATTGCATCAGCAGGATTTGATCCCGAAGCAACGGGTGCAAACCATTCTTCACGTCCAAAAACATGCAATTGCCCTTCTTGAGCATGGAATTGGCGACCCAAAAAAGCTTGCGCTTCTTTAGCACTAGCAGGCAGTGTAAAATTCATTTCCTGTTGCGCGACAATCTGCGCTACTTTTGAATACAGCAAATTAACCTGTTTACCACTTTGCAACAACATCTCGAGTAAACGAATCCCATACGGCATCCCGGATGCGCCGGTCAGCGCCAAGGTAATTGTATGAGGATTTTCCATCGAAATTTATTTTAGGTCGAGAAATTACACTTAAAGTTTAACCATAAATAACTAAAGAAAAAGCTATCCTAACGCGGATCTTTCGCTTCTATTTGATGATTCATTTCTCGTTCATGTCGTTCGATAAACTCTTTCGTACCATCTATTCCACGCAATTGCAAGACATAATTTCGCACCGCTGCTTCCACCAGAACAGCCAAATTACGACCTGCTGCGACAGGAATAATTACCTTCGGAATATCGACGCTCATAATGTTCTCAGTAAGATCACTAATCGGCAATCGCTCTAATAAACCGGAGCCTGCTCCTCCACTATTTTGCAAATGTACAATCAGCTTCATATTTTTCCGGCGTCGCACTGCAGTTTCGCCGAAAATTGTACGGATATTCAGCATACCTAATCCACGCACTTCCAAATAATCCCTCAACATTGGAGGACAAATACCTTCCAATGTTTCTGGAGCAATGCGTCGTAATTCGACGACATCATCCGCTACTAAACCATGGCCACGACTAATCAATTCCAGAGCCAATTCACTTTTACCGACGCCACTCTCACCCGTTATCATCACTCCCACACCCAACACGTCTAAAAGCACACCATGCAAGCTACAAGATGGCGCCAACACGCTGCTCAGGTAAGTACGTATCAACCAGATTACTTCCAAACCGGGATAAGGAGAATGGAGCAACGGAATATTGAATGTGCTGGTCATATTGAAAATAGGTGCTGGTACTTCAGCATTGTCCGCAACAATAATACAAGCCAAGTTACTCTGCTGAGTAAGTTGATTGATTTTTTTCTCCAGAGAAGCAGCTTCCAATTTTTTTAAATAATGAATCTCGTCGATGCTAATTACCTGAATCCAATCCGGATGAATAAAATTTAAATGACCAATCATACCCTGACCTGATTGCGCAATCTTCTCATCGCTCAATTCAATAGCTCCGCCACTTTGTCCTGCAATCCAGGTAAGTTTAAGCTTATCCTTTTTATCGTCAAAGAGTTGAGCAATACTAATTCGCGACATCGGGCTTCCAATCAACAATAAGTTTATGAATCGCTGCAGCGTCTTTACACTGCAAAAGACTTTCACGAAATGGCTTATCACTAAACATTTGTGCCAATTCACTTAAAATCTGCAAGTGCTTGTCAGTCGCTTTTTCTGGAACCAGCAAAATACAAGCAATATTAACCGGCTGGCCATCAGGTGCATCAAAGGGTATCCCCTCTTTCATTGTCACCAAAGCAGCCA
Source organism: uncultured Nitrosomonas sp. (assembly GCF_902826915.1). Classification (GTDB taxonomy): domain Bacteria; phylum Pseudomonadota; class Gammaproteobacteria; order Burkholderiales; family Nitrosomonadaceae; genus Nitrosomonas. The sequence continues at coordinate 20,459 of NZ_CADEGP010000050.1, read as the reverse complement.
CTGCTTCACGCAACCCCTTTATACGCCCATGCGGAATAGCTACACCTTGCCCCAAGCCAGTTGAGCCAAGTTTTTCGCGTGCAAACAAACTATCAAAAACCTGACTGCGAGCAATCTGATTCGTATTCTCAAACAATAATCCAACTTGCTCAAAGACACGTTTCTTACTAGTAACATCTAAATCGACAATAACATTTGAAGCGGGTAACAGTTGTGAAATTTGATTCATGAGAAATAAGGTTATTTCATTCAAACGACAATACCAGATGCAATATTTTGAACACAATTAAACAGCGTTCATGGGGATACATTATTTTTACCTGAAAAAACGGGATGCCTGAACAACTCGAATCATCCAAAATCTTGATCTTTCAATGAGCCATGATTCCGGCGCTCAAGATTCTTTTCTTTATGCTTGAGTATCTGTCGATCCAATTTATCCACCAAACTATCTATAGATGCATACATATCCTCACTGTCAGCTTCGACAAAAATATCTTTACCGCGCACATGTACATTTGCTTCAGCTTTTTGTTTAAGCTTTTCTACTGATAGAATGACGCTAACATCAATCACATGATCAAAATGACGTGTAACTTTACCGATTTTTGAGGTCACGTAATCTCGCATTGCTTCAGTAATTTCTACATGGTTACCAGTAAGTTTAAGGTTCATATTTTTCCTTTATTCTAATTAAATTGATTTACGAAGATTGGCTGCAGGAATCTGTAATGATTCCCGGTACTTCGCAATGGTACGACGCGCAACAACGATACCTTGTTGTTCAAGAATAGTCGAAATTTTATTATCGCTGAGTGGTTTCCTTGAATTCTCTTCCTGTATTAATTGCTTGATTAATGCGCGAATAGCCGTAGCTGAACAAGCCCCTCCCGAATCGGTAGAAACATGACTACCAAAAAAATATTTAAGCTCAAAAATACCCCGCGGAGTATACATAAATTTTTGTGTCGTTACCCGGGATACTGTTGATTCATGCAGATTTAATGTTTCTGCAATCTCTCTTAGCACAAGCGGACGCATCGCTACTTCTCCATGTTCAAAAAATTGCTGCTGACGCTCTACAATGACACCTGCAACTTTAAGGATAGTGCTTGAACGTTGCTGAATATTTTTAATCAGCCATTTCGCTTCATTTAATTGACTTATTAAACCACGTGAAGAATGATGTCCTTGTTTCAATATGTTAGCATATAGATGATTAATATTGAGACGTGGAATCGCACTCATATTAAGGTTTGCCACCCAAACTCCATTTCTTTTTACAACCGTGATATCAGGAACAATGTAACGTTCACCCTGGGAATTAAACTGAATACCAGGCTTAGGATTCAGATGAGTGATCAGTTTCTGGATAGCTTTTAAAGTTTGATCATCACATCCTAATGATTTTTTGACTTGCGCAAAATCGTGCGATGCAAGAACCTTCAAATACTCTTGCACAACTTTTATAGCTTGTATACGGTAGGTAACTTCACCTGGCAATGCTTGTAATTGCAATATTAAGCACTCCTTTAGATTACGCGCTCCCACACCGGGCGGATCATATTGCTGCAAGTACATGAGTGCGTTCTCCAAATCCTGCAGATCAATCCCTAACTCTGCAGGTAGAAAATCCACCAGCTCACCTAAATCCTGCAATAAATAACCATCGTCATCCAAGCTATCAATCAGCAGACCAATAATTTTTCTCTCGCGTTCAGATACTTGACTTAAGGATGCCTGAAAATTCAAATGGTCACGTAGACTTAGTGGCTTATCAGGAATCTGCAGCGCTTCACGATCATCATCTTCAAAGGTGTTGTAAGTAGAATTATTCTCTTGTAACCATTCAGCATCATGTTCAGAATTTTCTTCCGATGGTGCCTCGCCTTCAGGCTCGGTTACTTCAACTGAAGCGCTGTCAGAATCTGCAGAACTGGAAGATTCTACAGACTCAGGTGAATTATTCACCTCAGATAAACTCCAGTCATCACGCAGTTCCAATAATGGGTTTTCCTGCACAATCCTCTCGACTTCTTGATTCAGCTCAAGTGTTGACAACTGCAACAACCGTATGGATTGCTGCAACTGAGGAGTTAGCTTCAGTTGCTGAGTCAGTTTGAGTTGGAGTGTTGGCTTCATGATCCTGAGAAAACAACTGTTACTAAGCAATGCAACTTCAATTCCGTCCTTTGCTTACAATCGGAAATGCTCTCCCAAATAAACTTCTCTGACCTTTTCATTATCTATAATTTCTTCCGACCGACCTTTTGCAAGCACATGACCTTCACTGATGATATACGCTCGATCGCAAATCCCTAATGTTTCTCGGACATTATGATCAGTAATCAGAACGCCGATTTTTCGTTCCTTAAGAAAAGCAATCACTTTTTGTATATCTAGGACTGCAATTGGATCAACTCCCGCAAAAGGTTCATCTAACAAAATAAAACGAGGTTGCGATGCCAGAGCACGAGCTATCTCAACCCGGCGGCGCTCACCTCCCGATAAACTAATAGCAGGATTATTACGCAAATGACTGATATGCAAATCGTGTAATAAGTCATCTAAATGACGCTGTTTTCTATCTTCATCCAGATTCTGCAATTCTAATACTGCAAGAATATTTTCTTCGACCGTCAAACGCCGAAAAATGGATGCTTCCTGTGGTAAATAACTTAATCCAAGCTTTGCTCGCTGATGAATCTGCAACAAGCTTAAATCTTGATCATCCAAATAGATACCACCCCCATCAAGAGGCAATAGTCCAACAATCATATAAAAACAAGTTGTTTTTCCGGCGCCATTGGGGCCAAGCAAACCAATCACTTCACCGCTACTCAGTGAAAAAGAAACATCCTCCACTACCGTACGCGACTTATACCGCTTTTTTAAATTATTAGCCTTTAATTCACTCATACTATGCAATTACATCCGTCTTTAACTAGGCAGCTTAAATTATTCAGGTTTGTTTTTTGGTTGAATTGTTATTCGTACCCGCTTATCAGGCCCTGTTTCAACCCCACGCTCTTTACTACTAATCACCTGAAAAAACTCACTATTCATATCATAGGAAATATAATCACCCAACACTTCATCTTCACCACGTATTAACCGCGCCTGCCGGAACAATTCAATTTTTTCTGATTTACTATCGTACTCAGCCCGCTCACTCCAACCTTCAACATACTCATTCATTCGATCACGCTTCTGACGAAAACTGACAAGATTCCCCGTAGCTGTTGCATGACGAAATCCTTGCGAATCTTCTTTCATAATTACTTTGTCGGCATTAATGCGCAGAGTTCCCTGCGTGAGGATTACATTTCCGGTAAAAACACTGATCCGGCTGCCCTCTTTACGATTTACATCTTCAACAGTCGCACGATCTGCCTCCAAATGAATGGGCTTTTCACGGTCAGCTCGCTCAGCCCAAACAGTCGAAATAAAGAATAAACCCCAAAAACCTACAATCATTAGTAGCTTCATATATTGATCAATTAGTTATTAACAGCGCTTACTTTCGACATAAGCTGTATCTTTCCGATACGATTATTGAACTCTAAACCGGTCGCATGAATTATAGTATTCAATTTTGTAATGATCACAGCTTGCTCTGTCTTTACTAAATTTTCATCTGGAATAAGGTACAAAGAATCAGTATTGAGCGTTATCTTATTTTTGTCATCATCAGTGCCTCTGGTTGCGGATACATTTCCTGTTAAGTAAATATTTTCCCCTTTATTTTTTATTTCGGCCTGATCAGCATGCAAGCGCATGAGAGGGTTTCCTGGATCAATATTAATAAAATTTGTCTGTTCCAACTGAGTAACTTTCTCATCTAAATAATGAAGCAGTTTTTGTGCTGAAAATTCACGCTGAATGCCTCGTTCATGATCTACTCGAATACCAGACAAATCTTCTACAATGTAATCTGGATTCAGATACACATTATCATTTTTATTTTGTTCCAGCGGTCTGGTTAATAAATCCAACCAGAATGTTAGCAAAATCAAAATAATGAAAAAAATTAGTGGTGAGCTAAAATACGGATGCTTGCTCATTTAGAATTACTCGCTCTTTGTTCCGCAAATTTGAATTTGCGGTTACCTTTATTATTAATAATGTACTTTTGCAAAGTATATCAGAACACTAATTTTCATTTAATGTATCGGCTTTAGCAACTTTCTCGGCGGAGGCTTTCTAATTTGATAGGTGAATCCATATATTCAATTAGAATACTGTACATTACTTAATAAATCTTTAGGAAGAATACAATAATGACAATGCCTCAAGAAATTTTTGAATTCGAGCAATATGATCAATTGCAGGAAGAAGCGTGCGCACAGCGCATTATCGCAGCCAAAAAAACTCTAGGGAAACGTGCCGTTATCCTAGCTCACCACTATCAACGTGCGGATGTATACCGACATGCAGATTTGACGGGCGATTCCTTGAAACTTTCTTTTCTAGCTGCTCAAACCGATGCTGATTATCTAGTTTTCTGCGGGGTACATTTTATGGCTGAAGTTGCGGATATACTCTCGAGTCCAGAGCAAATCGCAATTTTACCCGATCTGGCAGCCGGCTGCTCTATGGCAGATATGGCCAATCTCTCAAATGTCGAACGAGCATGGCGAGAAATCTCGGAAATTCTGAATCCTGACGAAACAATCACTCCCGTCACTTATATCAACTCTGCTGCCGATCTTAAAGCTTTCTGTGGCGAGCACAATGGCATTGTTTGCACATCCAGCAATGCCAATAAAGTACTGCAATGGTCTTTCAAACAACGAGAAAAGGTGCTGTTTTTCCCTGATCAGCATCTTGGTCGCTGGAGTGGGCACCAGCTAGGTATTCCGCTAGAAGAAATGCCTGTGTGGAATTTTGACGAGCCCATGGGTGGATTAACACCGGAGCAAATTAATAAAGCAAAGATACTTCTATGGAAAGGACATTGTTCCGTTCACCAGATGTTTCAACCACAACATATTATCCGTTTTCGTAATCAATACCCCGATGGTATTGTCATTTCACATCCCGAATGTAATTATGAAGTTTGCAAAGCATCGGATTATGTGGGTTCAACCGAATATATTATTAAAACCATTGCTGCAGCAAAAAGCGGGACGCGCTGGCTGGTTGGCACCGAATTGAATTTGGTCAGCCGGATTACAGAAGAATTCAAGTCCCAGGGAAAAATTGTTCAGTTTATGTCGCCCATGGTATGCATGTGTTCGACCATGGCACGAATTGATCCACAACATTTGGCTTGGACATTGGAAAATTTGGTCAATGGCAATATCGTGAATCAAATCAAAGTACCGATTGAAGAAGCAGAACACGCAAGAATAGCATTGGATAGAATGCTGAAGATTTCATAATCATGCTTACCGATATCAGCAGTATATAATCGGAAGACCCGGTTGCCACATCCACAACGAAATTTATCCGTCAATGAAAAACATTCATTTTGTTGAAGGCAACCTGATCACCCTTTTGCACAACGGTGAGGAATATTTCCCGGAACTAGAAGCAGCAATAGAAAAGGCGCAATTTGAAATACATATTGAAACATATATTCTGGAATCCGATGCCATTGGCAGAAAAATTATAGCTGCTTTAAAACGCGCGGCACAACGTGGCTTATCTGTACATCTGCTACTTGATGGCTTTGGTTCACAAAGCCTCTCCACTGCAGAAATAGGCTCTATGCTGCAGACCGGTATTCAGGTACTCATATTCCGTCCAGAATTTATATTCTCAATGCCACGCCGTTACCGTCTGCGCCGGATGCACCGCAAATTGACCCTTATTGATGCTCAAATCGCTTATATCGGTGGAATTAATATCATTGACGATCAGGATAATCCCGAAAAACTGACGCCTCGTTTCGATTATGCTGTTGTTGTTCAAGGCCCACTACTGATTCAAATTCATAAGGCTGTGAAGCATTTATGGATGTTAGTCGCGTGGGCGCATTTTAAAAAACGCTGGGTCACTCCCAACCCTATAAAACCGACCAACAATTCATGTGGAAATCAGAAAGCTGCATTTTTAATTCGCGATAACTGGCGTCACCGTCGTGATATTGAACACGCTTACCTGGAGAGTATAAACCAAGCACAAACCGAAATTATTATTGCCAACGCTTATTTTCTACCTGGAAGAAAATTCATTAATGCATTGGAAAATGCTGCTCAACGAGGTGTCAATGTAGAACTCTTATTGCAAGGTAGAATTGAATATCGTCTACAATACCATGCAACTCAGGCGTTATACGAGAATTTATTGCAAGCCGGTATAAAAATTTATGAATATAATCGCAGTTATCTACATGCCAAAGTCGCTGTTATTGATCAATATTGGGCAACGGTAGGTTCATCAAATATTGATCCTTTCAGCTTGCTTCTAGCGCGCGAAGCCAATATATTCATTGCAGACTATCAGTTCGCCAGCGAGCTGAGAACAAGCCTAAAAACCGCAATTTTACAAGAATCCTTCCCAGTTACATCCGCAGACAAAGGCTTCTTTTCTTTGCGGAATTATGCAGTGAATTGGCTATGTTTTTATATCGTACGCTTGTTGCAAGGTGTGCTAGGTTACGATTGGTATGACAAAAAACCATAACCTATTAATCATGTTAAGTTTCATTTGAATTTAACATTCAAATCATATAGATGAAACAGACAAAGTACGCATTCATACAATCTGACTTATCGTCAGTTCAACTGAACCAAGTTATTATAGCCGCTCAAATTTTATGCGCAGGTGGTACAGTTGCCTTTCCAACTGAGACTGTATACGGTCTTGGTGCAGATGTTACAAATCCAGCTGCTGTTGATAAGATCTACAAGATAAAACAACGCCCTGCTGATCATCCACTGATCGTTCATATTGGCAATATTTCCCATATGCACTATTGGGCTCAGGCCATACCAGAGTCTGCATGGAAATTAGCCAATCACTTTTGGCCCGGACCTTTAACATTAATTCTCCCGCGCAATCATCGCATTCCTGATAATGTTACCGGTGGACAAGCTACCGTTGGGCTCCGGTTCCCAGCACATCCCGTTGCATCGGCTTTACTAAATGCATTAGGACCCAAAAAAGCCCTAGCTGCACCTTCGGCTAACCGTTTTGGTCGCATTAGTCCAACCTCGGCTGCGCATGTCTATCAGGAATTAGGTAGCACTATTGATATGATCCTTGATGGTGGATCCTGTGAAGTAGGCTTAGAAAGCACCATCGTCAGCTTCCACGATAAAACACTCCAAATACTGCGCCCAGGCAGTATTACGTTATCAGCGATTGAAGCAGTATTAAATAGCCCCGTCATACTTGCACACAATATCGATCAATCAATTAGAACATCTGGATCACTACCGGCACATTATGCGCCGACGACACCCTTAAGATTATATTCAAGTATACAAATCTGGCCGCATGCCCTGACATTAGCTAAAAAAGATTTGCGCGTTCTAGTCATCACTTGGTCAAATACTCATAAACCTAAATTCTCAGATCAATTTATCGAACAATTTTCCATGCCTGCAGACCCAATCATTTACGGCAAACAACTATATGCTAAATTGCGCCAGTTTGATCAGGCAGAATTTGATTATTTGCTGATAGAATCTCCCCCTGATCATCCCAGCTGGTTAGCCATAGCGGATCGCCTGCAACGTGCCAGTTATCATTCATCTAACAACAACTGAAATTAACTATCAATAATGAAGAATCAAAAGAAATTACAAGCTGTACTATTTGATGTTGACGGTACGCTCGCCGATACCGAGCAAGATGGTCATCGTGTTGCTTTTAATGCTGCATTTCAACAATTTAATCTCGATTGGAATTGGGACATTGATCTTTATGGCAAACTACTAGAAGTTACTGGCGGAAAAGAACGAATTCGCTATTACATGGAAAATTTTGTTCCTACCGAGCTCAATAGAAACGATGTCACGAATTGGATTGCTACTCTGCACAAAGTTAAAACCAAATACTTTGAATCACAGATGGAAACCGGCAGCATCCCCCTGCGTCCCGGTGTTGCACGGTTAATTCAAGAATTGCGACAGGAAAAAATAAAACTTGCGATCGCAACCACAACAACGATGGAAAACGTCACTTCCCTACTTAAATCCACATTAGGTGCAGAATCAATTGGCTGGTTTGACGTCATTGGTGCTGGTGACATTGTTCCACTGAAAAAACCGGCACCCGATATTTATCTTTGGGTCCTTAATCAACTTAATTTACCCGCCCAGCAATGTATCGCAATAGAAGACTCAGAAAATGGCCTGAAATCAGCACGCGCCGCACAAATCCCGACTCTGATCACAGTTAGCGGTTACACTAACCAACAAAGCTTTGATGGCGCTGTTGCCGTTCTGTCTGATCTTGGCGAACCAGCGAAATCATTCACTCACATACAAGGCACAACAATCACCAAGGGATGGATAGATTATGAAACACTCAACAGCTTAATGGATTAGCAATTAAAATACAAGCTGTTGATTATTGATGGTTAATTCAACCTTTCCAGACTATACAAAAAATATAAATCTTGCTTATCTCAAGCGATGCTATAACAGAAAATCGATTGTTATGTTATAAATGTCCATAGAATTATGCTATAGGCATATGGACAATGGATACTTTATTAATCGACATGGAGGTGGCATTATGGAATCCAGACAACCAAAAATCATTATCGCAGTTATAGTTATGTGTGCATTATCGCTTCTCTTCAGCTCCTCAGCGATCTCTGCATCAAATTCTAGCCACCATACAACTGAAGCTATAAAACACGCAGAAACTGCACGCATACATGGCAAAGCAGGACACGTCAACACCTTATTAGAATATGCACAGGAAAGCCTCACTCATGCAAAAGCTGCAGAAAAGGAGCTAGCAGCATCACATCAACGCATAACGGAGTCTATCAAACATCTGGAAAAAGCCATCGCCCGCGCTAAACAAGATGACTCTGAGGCAGCAACCAAACACACCCTACAAGCTCTAGAATATATGCGACACCCAGCTTCAGAGTGAGGCAGTAATAGTTTTTATGATTTGCTAATCTAGCTTTATCGCTCCCTCAGTTAGGATTGATTAGGTAGATATTCCAATGGATCAACTGGTTTACCATGTTTGCGTATCTCAAAGTGCAACTGGATCATATCTGTATCAGTATTTCCCATCTCTGCAATTTTCTGCCCACTTGCCACAGCATCCCCTTCTTTAACCAGTAGCCTACTGTTATGCGCATAAGCACTGAGAAATATATTGTTATGCTTGATAATGATCAGATTACCATAACCACGAAGACCATGCCCACTATAGACCACCTCACCTGCAGCCGAAGCCAATATTGGCTGTCCTGCCTGACCTGATATCTTCACACCCTTGGAATTCTTGGAAAAAGATGATAGTAATTTTCCTGTTGTAGGCCATATCCATTCAGCAACAGAATGACTAGCCAGAATATCCGATCTTGACGATTCCGGTTGGGGAGCAGCTTCAATTTTAGTATTTGCTGTCGCAGCAGGGGAAACCGGGAAAGACTGTGATGCGGACGGCAAGTTATTATTTGTTGGATATTGTAATCGAGCCACATTTTGTTCTGAGAAAGGCAATTTAAGAGCTTTTGGACTCGATTTTAGCTTATCAATATTAATATTTGCTGCGGAAGTTGCGAAATCAGAAGAATCTATGTCTGGTTTAATAGTTGCAGCTATCGGTTGCTGAGGTAAAGCAAACAATATAGGCTGTGAATCGCTTATCGGCGTAGACAAGCTAATTTTTTGCCCTAGTTTGATGGAGCTTGGATCAGTAATTCCATTCCATTCCGCTAATTTTTTGTAATCAATATTGTTTTTAAGTGCAATTCCATATAGGGTATCCCCTTGCTGCACGATATAAAATTGACCATCCAGGTTATTGGATTCAACCAACCTAGCTGACCTGACAGAATCGGCTTTCACACGATCGACGACTGGTACAGGCGGTTGTGTTGTACTACATCCCAACAGAAAAAGATAGGTAGCGAGCAGCAAATAAAAATTACATGTGCATGATCTTGATTTTCTTCCAATAAAAATACATAACTTAACGATACAATTACAGCTATCAGTATCGGTCAGTTTAATCATTGCGACATTTGTCATTTTATGTTCCCTGAACTACTATTTTTTTATAACCCCCCCCAACAAGGGGACAAAATTTACCTCTTCCAGTACAGTCTCATTATAACCTTGAGAATTCCGCTCGATAACACACAAATTCTGCTTCTGAGTTCCTTTCGGAAAAATCATTCTGCCACCAACAGCTATTTGCTCTAATAATGAAGTAGGAACATGTGTGGTTACAGCTGTCATGATAATACCATCAAATGGCCCAGCTTCTGCAAGTCCAAGTAAACCATCTGCATGTTTTAAATAAACATTCCTAACTTGCAATTCTTGCAATCGAATTCTGGTACGCGTTAATAATGGTCCAATGCGTTCTACCGAATATACTTTCTGTGCAATCTTTGCTAGTACAGCAGTTTGATATCCACAACCAGTGCCAATTTCCAACACTTTTTCTAAATTTGGATTTACACGCAATAATTCGCTCATACGTGCAACAATCCATGGACTCGAAATGGTTTGTCCATAATTTATGGGTAAAGCAACATCTTCGTAAGCTCTGCTTGCTAGAGCTTCTTCAACAAATATATGGCGAGGAATTGTACCCATCGCTGACAAAATCACTTCATCGGCAATTCCTTGTGCACGCAAACGCTCGATCATGCGCATACGCGTACGCTGAGAAGTCATACCAATTCCAGAATGACGCACATTCACCAATTAGTACCCACAAAAATTCATATCAGTTAAACATAGCAGGTACTTAATCTAACCACCTTGCCACGAGATCCAATTGATCATATCGGGTTAAATCAATTTGCAGCGGAGTCACTGAAACCCGGTCATTTTGAATTGCATAAAAATCTGTGCCTTCGCCCGCATCCTGTGCCGGACCGGCAGCACCAACCCAGTACATAACTTCACCACGAGGGCTTTGTGATTTGATCACTGGCTCAGCCTTATGGCGTCGTCCCAGTCGAGTAACTTCAACACCTTTAAGTTGCTGATAATCAATATCCGGCACATTAATATTTAACAAAACCGGGCTCTGAATTTCATTTTCTCTGAAGCGATTCACCATATCAGCTGCAACACGCGCAGCTGTCAAGTAGTTTCCATTAGATGCATGAACCAAAGAAACGGCAAATGAAGGAATTCCCAGTAAAAAACCTTCCGTAGCAGCAGCAACAGTGCCTGAATAAATCGTATCGTCACCCATATTAGCGCCTTGGTTAATGCCAGAAATGATCATATCAGGCATTACATCAAGCATACCTGTGACTGCCAGATGAACACAATCCGTTGGTGTTCCATTGACATAATAAAAACCATTATGAGATTTTTGCAAAGTGAGTGGACGATCTAGTGTTAAAGAATTACTGGATCCACTTCGATCTCTTTCAGGGGCGACTACTATAATTTCTGCCATTCTCGAGAGAAAATCAGCAAGGCAAGCAAGGCCGGGCGCAAAATAGCCGTCATCATTACTGAGCAATATGCGCATTTTATAAGTTACTGATTATCAATATATAGCAAAAAGGACATCCCCGCACATTAAACCTTGCTTCAATCATATTTACAGACACACTCAATCAAATGGTCGGGGCGAGAGGATTCGAACCTCCGACCACTTGCACCCCATGCAAGTACGCTACCAGGCTGCGCTACGCCCCGAATGCATAATTATAGCAAACAAAACACTCAAACTTTTGTGGCTATCACTGAAATGCTACTTTAAGAAAGCAACTGTGACCTAATGCTTTTAATTTCACATCGGACATAACTCAAATCCATCGTTGAAGAAAGAAAATTAATATTGCCTCCATCAGATGCATTTGATTTTGCAATCGTATCTTCTAGTTGATTCCGTGCGCCGTTGATCGTAAAACCTTGTTCATACAATAGTTCTCTAATACGGCGTATTAATAAAACCTCTTGGTGTTGGTAATAACGACGATTCCCGCGACGCTTGACCGGTCTTAATTGTGAAAATTCCTGTTCCCAATAGCGCAACACATGCGGCTTAACATCACAAAGCGCGCCAACTTCCCCAATAGTAAAATAACGTTTAGCAGGAATTGGCGGCAATGTATTATTTACTTTCTTGTTTTCCATGATAATTTTTCTCGACTAAGGCTTTTAACTTCTGACTAGCATGAAATGTCACTACACGACGTGCAGTAATCGGAATTTCTTCACCTGTTTTTGGGTTTCTGCCAGGACGTTGCGGCTTCGAGCGCAACTGAAAATTGCCAAAACCAGACAACTTAACACCCTCACCATTTTGTAAAGCAGTACGCACTTCCTCATAAAAAGACTCAACCATATCTTTTGCTTCACGTTTATTTAGTCCGACATTCTCAAATAATAGATCCGCTAATTCAGCTTTTGTTAATGCCATGCTTTACTCCTTTTAGTTATAATTTTTTGTAAATATCCTCAACATATGAGGCGGTTCATTAATTAGTAACGCTCTTAGAAAATACAGATTAATAATCTATCAAGACCATTAATCTGCGAAGTAAATTCGAGTATGAACCTTAACAAACATCAATTACGCAATTCGGCACCAAACTTATTTTTCAAAATTTTTATTAGGCTAGTTACTGCAAATTCCACCTGCTCATCTGTCAATGTTTTCTCAGTATCTTGCAACAATACACGGAATGCAAGACTTTTTTTGTTACTTTCCATACCTTTACCGCGATAAATATCAAATAACGATATATCCGATATAATCTGCGATTTCACTACCTGCATACAGGACAGCAATGAGTGTGCACTAACATCATTATCGACAATAATTGCAATATCTCGCCTTACGGGTGGAAATTTAGAAATTTCCTTAACAAACGGCAGAAGTTTTGGCTTCAAACTGTCTAAATCAAGCTCAAACAATATTGTATTTTTTTGTAAACCGTATTTCTTTTGCCAGCGTGGATGCAATTCACCAATCCATCCAATAATTTTTCCTTCATAATAAATTTCCGCCGATTTACCAGGATGTAATGCCGGGTGAAAGAATTTTTCAAAGTTAATAGGCTTACCTCGGCACAAAACTTCTACATCTGCTTTAATATCATAAAAATCAATGTTTCTTGCCGGCATTCCCCATTGCTCAAATGAAAAATCTCCATGGCTAAGCCCAGCAATCTTTTCTATTTGTTTACAATCATTTTCGTTTTCACGTATAAAACAACAGCCGATTTCAAACAAGCGTACCCTAACTTGCTTACGATTCAAATTAAACTGCAGGTTAGAAATTAAACCGCCTATTAACGTACTACGCATCACACTCATCTGACTTGCAATCGGATTCAGCAACGCAATTGGCTTATGATTATCTGTAAAATCAGCTTCCCAATCAGCGTCTACAAAAGCATAATTAATAACTTCCTGATAATCACGATCTATTAATGTTTTCTTAATTTCTATCGTGGAATATTGTGTTTCAGATGCTGATAACATTGCCATGCTGGCATGCGGATAATGGGTTGGAATATGATCGTAACCATAAATGCGCGCCAATTCTTCAATAAAATCTTCTTCTATCGTTAGATCAAAGCGATATGTTGGTGACATTACACTAAAACGTCCATCTTCTTCAGAGAATTTAAATCCTAGTCGCTTAAAATAATTAGCTATTTGCTCTTTATTGATGTCGATACCTAGCATCCGTTTTATTCGTTCAATACGCACATCTACTGAAGATCGCTGAGGTAATTCGTGTTTCATTTCAATTACCGTACCTGCCTGACCTCCACAAATGTTACGAATCAGGTATGAAGCACGTTCAAGTACACTTCTTGTTGCAGAAAAATCTACCCCGCGTTCAAAACGATAAGCCGAATCTGAACTAAAACCCAGGTGGAATGACTTGCCGCTAATTACATTAGGACTAAAAAACGCACTTTCTAAGAAAATATCGGTTGTGCCATGCGTCACACCACTCTCCAATCCACCCATGATGCCGGCTAACGCGAGTGGTTTATGCTCGTCTGATATTAAAAGCATCTCTGGAGTCAAATCTATTTGATTACCGTTCAGCAATTGAATTTTTTCCTGTGGTAATGCAAAGCGTACCCGGATAGATCCAGCTATCTTAGCCAGATTAAAGGCATGCAAGGGCTGACCTGTTTCCAACATTACATAGTTGGTAATATCAACTACAGAATTGATAGACCGTAACCCGCTACGTTCTAGTCTCTGTGCCATCCATAATGGCGTTGCCGCATTGAGATTGATATTTCGCAGTATCCGACCACAGTATAGTGGGCAAGCATCCGGAGTAGTTACGTGTACATTTAACGTATCATCAATTTCATTAGAAACAAATTCCAGTGCAAGCGGATGTAAGGCAGTATCCGTTATAGCCGAAACCTCTCGAGCTATACCTTGTACACTTAAACAATCAGCTCGATTAGGAGTCAAACTCAATGTAAAAACGCCATCCTCAAGTTCATAATAGCTACGAAAATCAGTGCCTACCGGCGCATCATTAGGAAGCAATAACAATCCATCCGAGACTTCACTAATACCTAATTCTTTCGCCGAACATAACATTCCAGAAGAGTCTATACCTCGCAACCTCGTTTTTTTGATTACAAAACCTGGCAAGGTTGCTCCGATCAGCGCGCAAGGCACTTTTACTCCAGCACTTACATTGGGTGCACCACAAACAATCTGCAATAAATCATTATCTAATTTTCCCGTCTTAACATTACAAACTGAGAGTCGATCTGCCGTAGGATGCTTCTCAACTGAAAGAACTTCTGCAACAACCACATTCTTGAACGCTGATGCTACTGGCTCAACATTTTCAACTTCAATGCCGGCCATCGTTAGCGTATGCGCAAGCTCGGCACTAGAACAAGGAGGATTAACAAAGCTTCGCAGCCAGATTTCAGAAAATTTCATGAGAATTTACAACTAATACAGTAAGTGTAAGTGCGTACATTTTTCGGATCTAATTAAACTGTCTAAGAAAGCGCAAATCATTTTCAAAAAACAATCTCAAGTCATTAACACCATACCTGAGCATCGTCAAACGCTCCACGCCTAAACCAAAAGCGAATCCAATATATCGCTCGCTATCAATCGCAACATGCTTTAATACATTGGGATGAACCATTCCACATCCGAGCACTTCCAACCAACCCGTATGACTACAAATTCGACAGCCCTCTCCATTACACATTACACAACCAATATCCATCTCAGCAGAAGGTTCGGTAAATGGAAAAAATGATGGTCTGAATCTTACCGGCAAATCATCACGTTCAAAAAATTGTGCCATAAAATTAGCCAGAATACCTTTTAAAGCAGAAAAATTGGCATTCTCATCAATCCATAAGCCTTCCACTTGGTGAAACATTGGTGTATGCGTCACATCAGAATCACATCGATAAACTCGGCCGGGCGCAATCACCTTTATTGGCGGCTTATTGTTCTGCATATAGCGAATTTGAACCGGTGATGTATGTGTTCGTAGCAAATCACCATTATCGATATAAAATGTATCATGCATAGCGCGAGCTGGATGATTTTCTGGAATATTCAATGCGGTAAAATTATAAAAATCTGTTTCTATTTCAGGCCCTGAAACCACATTGAAGCCAATTGAATGGAATAGCGCCTCAATACGTTGCAAAGTCTGTGTTATGGGATGCAGTCCACCAACACCATGTCCTCTACCCGGCAAAGTGACATCTAACGCTTCTTCCGTCAGTTTTACTTCTAGCTCTTTGGCTTGAATTGCACCACGTCGATTTCTAAGCGTTCCCTCTAATTGAATCTTTGCTTCATTAATTTGACCGCCTATAATAGGGCGTTCTTCAACTGGAAGCTTTCCTAGCCCTTTGAGTAATTCAGTAAGAATACCATTCTTGCCGAAATAACGCGCTTTAACATTTTCCAATTCTGTAGCATCTTCAATGCTGTTCATCAAACTTTCTGCTTCAGAAATAATTTCTTTCAGATTTTCCATACCAATTCAGCGTTGAGAATTAAGATTTATTTTTCACTTCATTATTATTTTCATAAGAAAAAGGGAGGCTCAGGTTTTACCCGACCTCCCATCAGTATTTTATCGCTATTAATTATGTCGCCAAACTAGCTTTGGCTTGTTCTACGATTTTCTCAAAAGCACTCTTATCAAACACAGCCAAATCAGCCAATACTTTTCTATCCACTTCGATACTAGCTTTTTTGAGACCATTCATAAATACACTATACGACAAACCACATTCACGAGCAGCTGCATTAATCCGCGCAATCCATAAAGCTCTAAATTGTCTTTTACGCTGACGGCGATCACGATATGCATACTGGCCTGCCTTCATAACAGCTTGTTTTGCTATACGATAGACATTCTTTCTACGTCCTCGATAGCCTTTGGCTAAATCTAATATTTTTTTGTGCCGCGCATGAGCGGTTACACCACGTTTTACTCTAGGCATGTTTACTCCTGTTATGCGTAAGGCATCATAGTGCGGATAGCGGCTTCATTGGTGAAATGAACTTCCGTTACACCTCGTAATTGACGTTTATTTTTTGTTGTTTTTTTTGTTAATATATGGCGTTTGAAAGCTTGCGAGCGCTTAATACTTCCACTTGCTCTAAACCTGAAGCGCTTCGCAGCTCCGCTCTTGGTTTTCATTTTGGGCATAAAATACTCCTCATTTAACATGAAACCAGGTGCTTTCATGATAGAAAAACTTTACAGACCTGATTATCACTTATTTTTACATTCAATTACAAAAAGTTACTCAAGATCAACACTGCTTACGTTGATGTCAGTGTGTCTTCCTCGGCTACTTTTGATTTATCTGCCTTCGTATCTTTTCTTTTAGGAGATAGTACCATAACCATCTGTCGTCCTTCCATTTTAGGAAATTGTTCCACTATCGCAAAGGACTCTAAATCATCTTTCACACGTTCGAGTAAGCGCATACCAAACTCTTGATGCGCCATTTCACGCCCACGAAAACGCAACGTTACTTTTACCTTGTCGCCTTCATTCAAGAAACTTATTAGATTCCTTAACTTAATATTATAGTCACCTTCATCCGTATTTGGTCTAAACTTAATTTCTTTAATCTGGACTTGTTTCTGCTTTAATTTCGCATCGTGCTTTTTCTTGCTTTCTTGATATCGAAACTTGCCATAATCCATCAATCGGCAAACTGGTGGTTGCGCCGTTGGAGCAATCTCAACCAAATCAACTCCCGCTTCCTCCGCTAAGGCATTTGCATTTGCAAGTAAAACAATACCAACTTGCTCTCCATTCACACCAATCAAACGCACTTCCGGCACATCGATCTCTTCATTGATGCGCACTGATTTATCCTGAACTATGGCACATTCTCCAAAATTAGTTAACTAAAAGAAATCACACTCTTGACGAACGCTCTTCATTAAACCGAACGAGGAAGTCTAACAATGTCATTTGACCAAGATTCTCACCTGCTCGATTACGAACAGCGATTTTATTTGCTCGCACTTCCTCATCTCCAACAATAATTTGATACGGAAGTTTCTGCAAGCTATGCTCGCGAATTTTATAGGTTATCTTCTCATTTCTCAAGTCTAAACTCGCTCTGACACCATTATCTCTTAACTGAGCAGTTACTTCCTTCGCATAATCCATCTGTGTGCGAGAGATGTTTAACACAACAACTTGTTCAGGCGACAACCACAAAGGTAATACGCCCGCATAATTTTCTATCAATATCCCGATGAACCTTTCCATTGAACCAAGTATAGCTCTATGCAGCATGACCGGCACTTGGCGTGAGTTGTCTTCAGCTACATATTCCGCACCCAAGCGATCAGGCATTGAAAAATCTAATTGCAATGTGCCACATTGCCACACACGGCCAATACAATCTTTGAGGGAAAATTCAATTTTTGGACCATAAAACGCACCTTCGCCTGGTTGTCGCTCCCAATCCAATTTAACTTCATTGAGTGCAGCTTCAAGCGCAGCTTCTGATTTATCCCACTGTGCCTCTGATCCAACGCGCTTTTGCGGGCGAGTTGAAAGCTTTATCAAAATTTCTCGAAAACCAAAATCTGCATAAACAGTTTTCAATAAATCAATAAATCCCACAACTTCTTCTTGAATCTGATCTTCAGTACAAAAAATATGCGCATCGTCTTGCGTAAAAGCACGCACTCGCATAATTCCATGCAACGCTCCTGATGCTTCATTACGATGACACGAACCAAATTCAGCGAATCGGATCGGCAGCTCACGATAACTTCGCAAACCTTGGTTAAATATTTGCACATGACCAGGACAATTCATCGGCTTAATGGCAAAATCGCGTTCATCTGAATGAGTCGTAAACATATTTTCACGAAAATTCTCCCAATGTCCTGAGCGCACCCACAAATCCTTATCCAGAATTTGAGGCGTTCGTATTTCGTGATAGCCATTTTTATTTAGGATATCTCTCATATACTGCTCTATTTGCTGCCATAGCATCCATCCTTTGGGATGCCAAAACACCATACCTGGCGCTTCATCTTGCGTATGAAACAAACTCAGTTGCTTACCAATTTTCCGGTGGTCTCTTTTTTCAGCCTCTTCTAATCGATGCAAATAATTTTTCTGATCATCCTTATTAGTCCACGCGGTTCCGTAGATGCGTTGTAGCATTTCATTGTTTGAATCACCACGCCAATAAGCCCCTGCAACTTTCATCAGTTTAAAAATTTTTATTTTTGAAGTGGCGGGCACGTGTGGTCCGCGACAAAGATCAGTAAAATCACCCTGAGAATAAACTGACAAATCTTCATCACCCGGTATTGATTCAATTATTTGAGCCTTGTAGTGTTCGCCTTGTTGCTTAAAAAAATCAATTGCTTTAACTCGCTCCAGTATTTTTCGTTCTATTTTTAAATCTCGTTTACTGATTTCAATCATGCGCCTCTCAATCGCGGCTAGATCCTCAGGAGTAAATGAACGCTTATAAGAAAAATCATAATAAAACCCCTCCTCAATTACTGGCCCAATAGTCACCTGCGCTTCCGGGAACAATTCTTTTACCGCATGCGCCAACAAATGAGCACAAGAATGTCTAATAACTTCTAATCCTTCACTATCCTTTTCTGTAATAATCGCCAAATCGCTATCGCCTTCAATTTGACAACCTAGATCAACCAGCTTCCCATTGATTTTTCCAGCGATAGCTGCACGTGCGAGGCCTGATCCAATAATCATAGCAACATCCATCACACTAACAGGATGATCAAAAGTGCGCTCAGACCCATCCGGCAAACGAACAACAGTCACAAATATTCCTTCAAGTAAATCATATTTAACAAAAATGATATGTTATAAATTATCTCATAACACCGAAAAATTCTGCTCGGGCTTAGGGTTATTTCTCAAGTGATGTTTTATACCAGTTATTCATTTTTTGCAAACCATTTAGAATCTTCGGCGCAAAACCAATAGCTACTGCATCAACCAAGCAATACCACGCTGCAACCCCACTAGGCGGGTTTCCTTGGGTCCAATTGAAAACTGGTTCAATAGATGCCCATTTCCAAGTTCCTGCTGCTGTTCCAATAATCTCAAGCCATGTGCAAATAAAAAAAGCGCCCAGATAAACCATCGGTGACCTCCCTTTGAATAAGCAAATAACAAAAATACAAAATAAAAAAGCGCCTACTTGATCGCCTTGCTCCGGCATCCCGCTAATACCCCAGAGCGACCATAATCCACCCGATACAATAACAAAAATTGCCAATTCTTTTGCATACATCAAAAAGAATCTTGAGCGAGAGAGAGCCACTGCGGTCAAATAAACCATTCCATGTCCAGGTGGAACATACAATGGTACATTTCCAAATCGATAGGTATAGCCTTCCATGTAAATGGAAGCAAAATGTTCACCTGCAGTCGCAAATGCTACCGCGACTACAACTTGCATGCGCACTTCTTTATTCTCACCAATTAGTAATCCAAACAAAAAAATCCAAGCTATAACTCCCATCATGTTCTGAGTTTCATAACTTGCGCTACCATCGATTACTAAACTTACAGCCACACAAAAAAAAGTAAATCCAGCAATAAAGTAATCTCTATTTCTATGTGGATAAACAACATCCGGTCTTGGAAAATGATTCAACATACAAAACCTCAACGAATAAAAAGCCCGCCATAGGCGGGCTATTCAAGCAATGTCCATTATATCAATATCTAACAAAGTAGATTTTAGAACATCCTTATCTAAAAGATGAATTACTCATTCTCATCCTCGTCATCACTTTCGTCATCATCACCACCACTATCTTCACTTTCTTCTTCTT
>NZ_CADEGP010000049.1 GCF_902826915.1 uncultured Nitrosomonas sp. | reverse complement strand
TTTCATGTCTTCATCTTATGAAACTTCGGACTCCATGAAAATAAGCATACCTCAATTTGAAGATAATGGCGTAAAGTTCTTCTCTGCAGTCGGCAGCAAGCTTCCGGATGAAATGGAACGCAAAATCGAGGCTGAATTAAATACACCGATTGAGACCAAGCCCTCCGCACAGTTAGGCAAGGTCCAACGAATTGACGATGCGGCTGGTCGCTATATCGAGTTCTGCAAAAGCACTTTTCCCTATCACCTTGATCTACGTGGACTCCGTATTGTAATCGACTGTGCACATGGTGCCGCGTATCATATTGCCAGTCATGTCATGCATGAATTAGGTGCCGATGTCGTCACCATAGGCGTGCAGCTCAATGGATTGAATATCAATCTTGAATGCGGCGCTACTCATGCCGCCACAGTGCAAAAAGCTATTAAACAACATCATGCTGATTTAGGCATTGCATTAGATGGTGATGGTGACCGCGTCATGATGGTGGATAAACAAGGCAAATTTTACAATGGAGATCAACTGATCTATATTATCGCCAGCAGAACAGAAAACTCACTGGAGGTGTTGTAGGCACACTGATGACAAACCTGGCAATTGAGGAGCAATTTAAGAAATTGCACATCCCTTTTCTCCGAACCAATGTCGGTGACCGTCACGTACTCGAATTACTGCAGCAGAAAGGATGGCAGCTCGGTGGTGAAAATTCCGGACATATTATTTGTATGGACAAACACACCACGGATGATGACATCATATCTGCTTTGCAAGTTTTATACGCGCTGCGTGATGCCCATAAAACGTTGGCAGAATTTATGCGCGGCGTATCGCTATACCCGCAGCATCTGATCAATGTAAAAATCTCCAATTCATTTAATTTCAACACCAATAAAGCAGTCAATACTATGCGCAAGGAAGCCGAAGCTGATTTAAACGGTAACGGGCGCCTGCTCATCCGGGCTTCTGGAACGGAGCCTCTTATTCGTGTAATGGTCGAGAGTAAATTCAAACAGAAAGTTAATTACTGGACCGAACGTATCGCTGAGGTCGTTCAAATTGCCAGTAAAGAGTAAGGATAATTTTCTCGCAAAACATGTTTATACGATCTCGATACTATGCAGAATCTGCGATCATACTCCAGAATTCGGGAAAACCAAGCTTGGTAACAAAACATAAAAATTGTCATAATTTAGTAACAATTCTGAAATAGTATATCGTGCGGTTTTGTCAAAACGCTCATACCCTTACTTTATTCATTTGGAGCACGTATAAACATGTTGAATTCTTTAAACTTCAGAGCATCCATTACGGTAGCTTTACTAAGTGTATTCTTCAATGCAGGCACGGCCAGCGCCACGCCAATTGTAAAAATTGATGGCTCAAGTACTGTTTTTCCCATTACTGAAGCTGTCGCAGAAGATTTTCAAATAGCCAAACGCGGCGCAATTCGTGTCACTGTGGGTATCTCTGGAACAGGTGGTGGATTCAAGAAATTCTGCCGCAATGAAATCGATATCGTAAACGCATCCCGCCCAGTTACCGAACTAGAAATGGAAGCCTGTAAAAAAGAAGGGATACAATTTATTGAAATGCCCATTGCTTTTGATGCTTTAACTGTGGTTGTTAATCCCAAAAATACGTGGAGCAAAACCATCACTGTTGAAGAATTACAAAAAATTTGGGAACCTGCAGCGCAGGGAAAAATCACCCACTGGAATCAAATAAACCCAGCATGGCCAGACAAAAGAATCAAACTCTACGGTCCAGGCGCGGATTCTGGCACCTTTGAATACTTTACTGAGGCTATTGTTGGCAAAGCTAAATCAAGCCGCGGCGATTTCACCGCATCAGAAGATGACAACGTCCTGGTACAAGGTGTTGCAAGTGATCTCTATGCATTAGGATTCTTTGGTTTTGCCTATTACATCGAAAACAGTAAAAAAATTAATGCTGTTGCGATTGATAGTGGCGATGGCGGAGTGCTCCCTTCTGCCACAACCGTAGAAAATAACAGCTACAAACCATTATCACGCCCGATATTTATTTACGTGAATGCTAAGTCGACAGAAAAAACAGAAGTACATGAGTTTATTAATTTCTATATGCAGAATGCAACAGAACTGGTAGCAGAGGTCAAATATTTCCCGCTCTCCAAAGAAGTGTATGATCTCAATTTCGAACACTTTAACAAGAAAAAAGTGGGCACTGTGTTCAAAGGCACCGGGATCGACATAAAATTGGAAGACGTACTTAAACTGGAATCCAGTTTATAGACAATCGTAGTAAATAGCAGCTCGCAAGGAAGTGCTGATCAACTCAAAAGCCTTTATTTAGCTCAGAATTGATCAGCACTTCTTTTATCATTTATAAAAAAATAAATCGCGAACGCAATGGATTTTCTCCCAATTTTTTTAAATATCAAAGATAAAGCCTGTCTGATCGTAGGTGGCGGAGAAGTCGCTGCGCGCAAAGCTATGTTGTTACTCCAAGCCGGCGCGCAAGTATCAGTAGTTGCGCCCGAGCTGAATAGGGCCTTAAATAAGTACGTTGCTAGCAGCAAGATCAGCCATAACGCCGAATGTTTTCAGCCCGGACATCTACATAATATTGCACTCGTTATCGCTGCAACGAATGATCGAATCATAAACCAGCAAGTTTCAGAAGCAGCACAACAACGGCAAATTCCGGTTAATGTCGTAGATAGTCCAGAATTATGCACCTTTATTATGCCATCCATCGTCGACCGCTCACCGCTTATAATCGCTGTATCCAGCGGTGGACAATCCCCAGTACTGGCAAGACTGCTGCGTGCTCAACTGGAAACCATAATACCCGTTGCCTATGCACGCATTGCAACCATTGCGGGAAAATTTCGTCAGCACGTCAAGCAACATTTCACTCACACAGAAAAACGACGCATTTTCTGGGAAAAAATCTTGCAAGGTCCATTCACTGAAATGGTGTTGGCTGGAAAAGATAAAACCGCACAAGATTATTTACTACAGTCCCTGCAACAGGAAAAAGACGAGCTACTGCAAGGCGAGGTTTATTTGGTCGGTGCCGGACCAGGCGATCCTGATTTACTCACTTTCCGCGCCATGCGGCTGATGCAGCAAGCCGATGTTGTGGTTTATGACCGCCTAGTCTCGACTGCAATTCTTAGCATGGTGCGCCGCGACGCCACGCGCATTTACGCCGGCAAAGAGCGTAACTGCCATACACTGGAACAAGAATCAATCAATCAACTGCTGGTGCGGTTAGCGCAAGAAGGTAAACGAGTATTGCGACTTAAAGGTGGTGATCCTTTTATTTTTGGCCGCGGCGGTGAAGAAATTGAAACTTTAGCTGAACATCATATCCCCTTTCAGGTTGTACCAGGCATTACGGCTGCATCGGGGGTTGCAGCATACTCCGGGATTCCCTTAACACACCGAGATTACGCACAATCATGTATTTTTGTCACCGGTCATCTAAAAAATAATACGATTGATCTTGACTGGCAACACCTCGCACGCCCTAACCAAACCATTGTGATCTATATGGGATTACTGGGACTACCCGTGTTATGCCAGCAACTGATCGTACACGGCTTGCCAATCTCCACACCTACGGCAATCATTCAGCAAGGCACAACACAAAAACAAAAAATTGTGACTGGAACTCTACAAACACTACCTAACTTGGCTGCAGCTGCAAACTTGACCCCTCCTACACTGATCATTGTAGGAGAGGTTGTCAAACTGCACAAAAAGCTCGCATGGTTTGAACCGGTATCTTAAAATCCTTAGGGTCATTTAATTGCTATAAAATCGATTTCTTGAATGAAAAAGAATGAAACTGATTTATAAGTGCATTACTCTAATTTTTTAAATCGCATCGACAAGTCAATCGCTTGAATATTTTTGGTTAAGCCACCGATTGAGATTCGGTCAATACCGGTTTCAGCCACCTGGCGCACATTGTCTAATGTTATGTTGCCGGATGCTTCCAATATTACCTGCCGTCCAGATATCTGATGAGCCAATATGACCGCCTCCGATAACTGACTCAACGTAAAATTATCTAACAGCACCATAATAGCTCCAGCCGCTAGAGCTTCTTGTAATTCCGACAACGATTCCACTTCAATTTGCATAATAGTTCCGGGAGGCGCAATTGCCTGCGCTTTGTTTAAAGCGGATTGGATGCTCCCTGCCGCGATGATGTGATTTTCCTTAATCAGAATCCCATCATATAAACCCAAGCGATGATTGACACCTCCGCTGCATGTCACAGCATATTTTTGCGCTAAGCGTAATCCAGGCAGTGTCTTACGCGTATCCACAATGACTGCCTTGGTGCCCACAATGGCGTCGACAAAACGTTTTGTTTGTGTCGCCACAGCGGATAGTGTTTGCAGAAAATTCAGCGCGGAACGTTCTGCGGTTAACAAATCACGAGAACCTCCTTGGATCTCACAGAGCTTTTGCCCTGATTGAACAAAATCCCCATCATTGGCAAACCAAGTGATAATCGTTCTCGAAGCTAACTCCAGAAAACAGGCTTCAAACCATTGTACGCCACACAATACCGCATTTTCTCTACTGATTACCACGGCACTCAATGTGCTTTCGCTCGGAATCAATGATGCGGTCAAGTCGCCAGAGCCAATATCTTCTTGCAACGCACGCGTAACATTGTCGTGAATTTCATCGTGTAAATCTTTCAATTGTTTTACCTTTTAATTTCAACCCGGTAAAGAAAAAAAGATCAGTATTTCCATTTTATAATGCCCAGGCTGTTCACTTACGGCAGTTGAACAGATAGTATATAGATTACCCAGCATAATAAGGAAACAGTATGTCCGGCGCAATTGACTTAATCATCTACAGTATCGCCACGATGTTAGGTATTGCCGCCATCGGCATGGTCGTATTTTGGTTTATTGAAGATGTCACGCAGAAAAAACATTCTGTGCTACGAAATTTTCCAGTTATTGGTCGATTGCGGTACATTTTCGAGCGACAGGGTAAATACTTCCGGCAATATTTCTTTGCTAATGATCGCGATGAGCTACCATTTAATCGTGCCACACGTGGTTGGATTTACAAAAATGCCAAGAACAAAGGTAGCCTAGTCGGATTTGGTTCCACCAATGACTTGCGTCAACCGGGCTCGGTTATCTTTGTCAATGCCGCCTTCCCAATTCAAGAAGAAGATCAATTACCAACGCCTTCACTGAATATAGGCAAAGGTTATTGCGAGCAACCGTTCGAAGCCAAATCTATCATCAATATTAGTGGAATGAGCTACGGCGCCATTTCCAAACCAGCAGTACGCGCTTTATCACTAGGTGCCGCACAGGCTGGTTGCTGGTTGAATACCGGTGAAGGTGGACTATCTCCATATCACCTCGAAGGTGCCTGTGATTTGATCATGCAAATCGGCACCGCCAAATATGGCATAAGAGACGGACATGGTAATTTTTCACCGCTACGTGCAAAAGAATTGAGCAAGGTTGTGAAAGCATTTGAGATTAAGCTATCACAAGGCGCTAAGCCCGGCAAAGGGGGATTGCTGCCTGCCAGTAAAGTACATAGTGAGATTGCTGCAATCCGTGGCATCCCCGAAAATGAGAATTCGATCAGTCCGAACCGTCACAAAGATATCAACAACATTGACGAACTGCTCGATAAGATCCATTTTATTCGGGAACTGACTGGACGACCAGTGGGCATTAAAACAGCAATCGGTGGATGGAATTTCATCAATGAATTATGCGACAGCATTAACCGACGCGGTTTGGAATACGCACCGGATTTCCTCACTATTGACGGCGGGGAGGGGGGAAGCGGTGCGGCCCCACAAACACTGATGGATCACGTGAGTCTACCAATCTCGGAAGCCTTACCACGCGTAGTGGACGCCTTGTTGCAATCCGGTTTGAGAAATCGTATTTATATTGTGGCTGCCGGGAAATTGGTAACCTCTGCAGAGGGTGCGTGGGCACTCTGCGCTGGAGCAGATTTTATCAATACCGCACGCGGTTTTATGTTTTCATTAGGTTGCATTCAAGCTATGCGCTGCCATCTCAATACTTGCCCTACCGGCGTCACAACACATGATGAACGTTTGCAGAATGGATTGGTGGTAGAAGAAAAATATCTGCGGGTTGCAAATTATGCCCGGAATGTCAATAAAGAAATCAGCATGATCGCCCATTCATGCGGCTTACACCACGCTCGGCAGTTTAAACGAGAGCATGTTCGCATCATTGAGACTGCAGGAAAAAGCGTGGCTCTAAACATTCTTTACCCCTATCCCGAAGTCCCTAAAGAAACAAATTTGGGTTAATTGATCCAATACCACCTCGTATTTATTAAAATATCTCTCCACTTTCTCAAAGTCAGCGACAATTGAGAAAATCCACGATACTGCATCATTCTAAGAATTAAGGGAGAAAAACCCCTTAGCTATTTATTTCAGCATAGTATCCGATTGCCGATAATACATGCCTTATGTAGGTTCAAATTCTTCATAATTGCATCTGGCACACAAAACATAATGCTTCGTTTTTTCATCAATCAAGATAACAAAAGAATACTCTTAGTCAGTAGCTTGATGATGATTATGCTTATCTTGCTGACAAGTCTTACTGTGTATAACGTGATGCAACGAAAAATCGAAACAATGGCTATTTCAGGTCTTGAAGTTGCATTAGAAAATAAGGCCAAACATATTGAAAAACAAATCACACGCTCCATAGCGAATACGAAAGCAATATCAGCTCGTACCTTTCTCACACAAAGCTTGGAAAAGTTTTATTCTGATAATTCCCAAAAGGAAGGTATTGAAGGGCTTACACAATCAGCAAAAAAAATACTATCCACTCACTTCTCAGGTATCGAGTTCTATGACACTAGTGATAATTTGATTTTAGGTGCAGGAAACCTCTCCAAACAGGGGGAATTTACTGTGAAATTGAATACAGAATCAGATATCAACACAATTTTATTTTGGAATCACGGCTTCATTGTACAAAATTCGATTCAACTTATAAATGAATACAGCGAGCCTATTGGTCGTGTCATCACAGAAGAACGTATGCCTGATCTTACTAGGGTCTTTACAGAGGCAACCCTCATCGGCAATACCGGCGATTTTCTACTTTGCGCGCCTATCAAAGGCAATGATCTTGAAACGGATTGCTTTCTACGTACCGCTAACGATGACAAATTTAAACGTATGCAGCGTATTATAAATAATGAGCCGCTTCCGGTACATTTTGCATTAGAAGGTCAATCTGGCATTATATTTACTAAGGATTATCGGCAAATCGAAGTTCTCGCTACATATACTCCCATTGCCTATGGTCTTGGTGCTGTCCTCAAAATAAATAAAGATGAGGTAAACAGTTACTCAGCAGCCCAGCTCAGAACAATCATATTTTATCTGGCACTAATCTTGTTCTTTGGAATTGCAATAATAAACTGGTTTACCTTCCCGCTAATTCAAAGAATTGCCGGTCAAAAAGAATCATATACAAAAGAACGCTTGAATGAAAACATATGCTTACAGAAAATCAGAAACAATCTGGATCTGAATCAAGGCACGGAAGAAACTTGCAAAAATATTTTAAAATCTTTGTTGCCGGTTTTTGAATTTCAAGAATTTACTGTCGCCAGGATTAAACTTCAAGAAAAACAATACTTCACTCCTAATTATCAAGAAAACTTACCCAATTGTATAAGTGCAGCCATCGTATCTAGTGGACAACAGTGCGGTTTGCTGCAAGTAGCATATATTAGCAGCTCCCCATCAACACCAACTTATCAGCAAAATCTAATCGACACCATTGCGCATGACCTAGGCCGATGGTATGAGCGCAAGGAAGTCGAAGAACGCATTATTAAAATGGCAACTCATGATGCATTAACGGGTTTACCCAATCGGCATTTGCTTCAGGATCGCATCCAGCAGGCATTGGCTTATGATATGCGCCTACAACGACAAATGGCAGTATTATTTATCGATCTGGATCATTTCAAAACTATCAATGATTCACTCGGTCATGAAATTGGGGATTTACTATTAAAAGCCGTCGCAGATAGACTAAGGCTTTGTATTCGCAATGAAGATACAGTTGCCCGTCAGGGAGGCGATGAATTTATTGTAGTGCTAAATTCTATCGCTGAGTCACTGGATGCCGCTAAAGTGGCTCAGAAAATTCTGGACTCACTGATGCAATCATTCCATATCCATAACAATGAGTTACATATTAATGGCAGTATAGGCATTGCGGTGTTTCCTGATGATGGCGTCAATGCGGAAACACTGCTTAAGAACAGCGATGTTGCCATGTATCACGCCAAGAAGAATGGGCGCAATAATTATCAATTTTTCACCGATGAGCTGAATAAGTCAGCATACGAAAGACATATCCTCAGCCTTGATTTACGTCATGCATTAGAACGGAATGAATTACTTTTATACTATCAACCTGTCATGGATATGCCCAATCATAATTTATATGGCGTTGAAGCACTATTGCGCTGGCGACATCCTGAGCAGGAACTGATTACTCCCGATAAATTCATTAACTTGGCAGAAGAAACAGGATTGATTATTCCAATTGGTGAATGGGTACTAAAGACAGTCTGTATGCAAATAAAAGCCTGGCAGGATCAAGGTTTCTATGTACCCAGAGTTGCCATTAATCTGTCTGCGCGGCAATTCCGTGACAAGAATTTAATTAACAATATCTCACGCATACTGAGCGAAACCAAAGTTAAAGCCGAATATATCGCCCTGGAAATAACTGAAAGCATGCTGATTGATAATATCGAAAAGGTGGTAGAAACACTTAATCGTCTCCATGCAATGGGTCTACACATCTCAATTGATGATTTCGGCACTGGCTACTCGAGCCTCAGTTATTTAAAGCAATTCCCCATTCACACACTTAAAATAGATCGCTCATTTGTGCGTGACCTTGTAACCGACAAAAATGACCGTACCATCGTCGCCGCAATAATTGCAATGGCGCACAGCCTGGAAATGGAAGTTATCGCGGAAGGCATAGAAATAGAAGAACAATTGAATTTTCTAGTGACACAAAAATGCAATCACTATCAAGGCTATTACTTCAGCAAACCAGTTACTGTCTCTGAAATTGAGCTTATGCTAATGAATTCAGTCGCTCAATCGAACAAGATTCGCGCTATCGGTTCAGCAAAATAACCTGCTCTTGAAAATTCACACCTCTCCCCCACTTAGGCATCAATAACCTATAACGGGAGAATTTTATGCGCTTTGACAAACTGACCACTAAATTCCAACAAGCATTTGCTGATGCGCAGAGCATCGCTGTTGGCCAGGACAATCCAAATATAGAACCGCAACACCTGCTGCTGGCATTATTGCAACAAGAAGATGGCAGTACGCGTTCTCTACTGCAACGCTCTGGCGTTAATACCGCTCCATTGCTGGAAAGTATCAAGCAAAGCATTTCTCGCATGCCCAAAGTTGAGAATTCAGGTGGCGAAGTCAATATTTCCCGTAGTTTGAATAACCTGCTCAACTTAGCTGATAAAGAAGCACAAAAACGCAACGATCAGTTTATTGCCTCTGAAATGTTTCTTTTGGCGGTCTTGCAGGATAAAGGAGAAATAGGGACATTGCTAAAACAGTTTGGCGCCAACGCCACAGCCTTGGAAAAAGCAATTAATGCAGTACGAGGTGGTGAGCAGGTCGGTAGTGCTGAAGCCGAAGGTAGTCGTGAAGCATTAAAAAAATATACCTTGGATCTTACTGAACGTGCGCGTCAAGGCAAACTGGATCCAGTGATAGGACGTGATGATGAAATTCGTCGAGCAATCCAAGTCTTGCAACGACGCACCAAAAACAATCCCGTTCTGATTGGTGAGCCGGGAGTGGGCAAAACTGCGATCGTTGAAGGCTTGGCGCAACGTATCATCAATGGTGAAGTACCTGAAAACCTGAAAGACAAACGTGTTCTCAGTCTGGATATGGCTGCGTTACTGGCAGGCGCAAAATACCGCGGTGAATTTGAAGAGCGCCTCAAATCCGTGCTGAAAGAGCTTGCGCAAGACGAAGGCAAAACGATTGTATTCATCGATGAACTGCATACGATGGTGGGTGCCGGAAAAGCTGAAGGCGCAATGGATGCAGGCAACATGTTGAAACCGGCCTTAGCACGCGGAGAATTACATTGCGTTGGCGCAACAACACTCAATGAGTACCGTAAATACATTGAAAAAGATGCTGCGCTAGAACGGCGCTTCCAGAAGGTGCTGGTAGAAGAACCCACTGTGGAGGCCACCATCGCAATATTGCGCGGCTTACAGGAAAAATACGAAGTACATCACGGTGTAGATATTACTGACCCTGCCATTGTTGCCGCCGCGGAATTATCCAATCGCTATATTACTGACCGTTTCCTGCCTGACAAAGCTATTGATCTAATTGACGAAGCTGCGGCGAGAATTCGCATGGAAATTGATTCTAAGCCTGAGGTGTTGGATAAACTGGATCGCCGCTTGATACAGCTTAAAATTGAACGTGAGGCGATTAAAAAAGAAAAAGATGAAGCATCGCAAAAACGACTTCAACTTTTGGAAGAAGAAATCAAGCAGAAGGAACGCGAGTATACCGATTTAGCTGAAATCTGGAAAACTGAGAAATTCCAAGTGTTAGGTTCTCAGCAAATCAAGGAAACAATGGAAAAACTCAAGTTGGAAATAGAAGCCGCAACTCGTAAAGGAGATTGGCAGAAGGTTTCAGAGTTGCAGTATGGCCAACTGCCACAATTGGAAGCACAATTGCAACAGTCGGCAGGAAGTGAACCAAATTCCGCACCCGCGCCTAAATTGTTACGCACTCAAGTGGGTGCTGAAGAAATTGCAGAAGTTGTGTCTCGCGCTACCGGTATTCCTGTATCAAAAATGATGCAGGGTGAGCGTGAAAAGTTACTCCTGATGGAACACAGGCTACATGACCGGGTTGTTGGCCAGGATGAAGCTGTACGCCTGGTTTCAGACGCGATCAGGCGTTCTCGCGCCGGACTGGCTGATCCCAACCGTCCTTATGGATCGTTCTTGTTCCTGGGACCAACCGGGGTAGGAAAAACAGAACTATGCAAAGCACTCGCTGGTTTTCTGTTTGATTCCGAGGATCATTTAATCCGCGTCGATATGTCTGAATTCATGGAGAAACATTCGGTCGCCCGACTGATTGGCGCCCCACCGGGCTATGTCGGCTATGAAGAAGGTGGCTACTTAACTGAGCTCGTGCGCAGAAAACCTTATGCGGTTATTTTGCTGGATGAAGTTGAAAAAGCGCACCCAGATGTATTTAATGTATTGCTACAAGTGTTAGATGATGGACGAATGACCGATGGTCAGGGACGCACTGTCGATTTCAAAAATACAGTCATCGTCATGACATCCAATTTGGGATCACAGATGATTCAGGAAATGTCAGGAAATGAGTACTCTGCCATCAAGCAGGCTGTCATGAATGAAGTAAAAATATATTTTCGTCCTGAATTTATCAATCGCATTGATGAAGTAGTAGTGTTTCATGCTTTAGATGAAAAGCACATTCAATCAATTGCCCAGATACAGTTGCATTATCTTGAGGCAAGATTGGCCAAATTGGGAATGCAACTAAAAATCAGTGAATCAGTATTCACCGCTCTTTCTCAAGCAGGGTTCGATCCGGTATTTGGCGCCCGCCCTTTAAAACGAGCTATCCAAACACAAATTGAGAATCCGCTTGCCAAAGAAATTCTGGAAGGTAAATTTGCTGCAAAAGACACAATCCAAGCCGACTACAGCGACGGCATTATCAGCTTTACCAAAATGCATGAATAATTTTACAGTATTGGGCATTACTTCTAATTCAGAACGCATGTAAGTAAAGATAAAATATGCTGAAACACATTGTGAAACTAATTAAACAAGGCTCTAGACTAGAAGACACAATCTGTTAGTCTAGCAAGATGTTAATAAACAGCAAATTAAGTGATTATTATATTAAAAAAATAATTCAATGTTTTTGCATTGATATACCTGCCAGCAAAACAGCTCTGCTACTGGGTAAAAATCGTAACACGATTAATCGTTGGTATGGCATTTTCAGGCAAGTAATTTATCGCCATCAGACTGCCCTTAAAGACAAGTTGTTAGGCAAAGTGGAAGTTGATGAAAGCTATTTTGGTGCGAAACGGCATCGTGGTTATCATGGGAAACTCAAACGCGGTCGCGGGACATTAAAACAGCCTGTATTTGGTGTGTTTGAGCGAGATGGCAGAGTATACACCGAAATAGTACCGGACTGTAAACGCCTGACCTTACAGGCGGTAATACTGGGTAAAGTATCAATTGAAAGCGTTATTTATAGTGATGGCTGGCGTGGTTATAATGGTTTGGTAGATGTAGGATACTCTAAGCATTTTCGTGTATCCCATGGTGATAATGAATTTGCTCGGGATGGGCATTGCCATATAAACGGTATCGAATCGTTTTGGAGTTTTACCAAGCGGCGGCTTGCAAAGTTTAACGGCGTGTCAGTTAACTTTGAGTTGCATTTAAAAGAATCTGAATGGCGTTGGAAAAAACAACCTAATGAACTTGCTAGTGCACTATGGCAAATCATCAGATATCATTAACTCTGCTAGTCTAGAGCCTAAACAATATTAGTTTGAGGTAAAATAAGCCTTTTTATTGGATAGATTGTCATGTTTAAAGGTAGCTTGGTTGCTATCGTCACCCCCATGGATGAAGGTGGTGGACTAGATTTAGATCGTTTCCGCTCTCTTCTGGATTTTCATATAAACCAGGGTACTGATGGCGTTGTGATAGTTGGCACCACAGGTGAATCTCCAACAGTGGATTTTGATGAGCACCATCTGTTAATGCGCACAGCAGTTGATCATATCGCAGGACGCATACCGGTGATAGCAGGAACTGGTGCAAACTCAACGCGCGAGGCTATTGATCTATCCATTTTTGCCAAGAATGCAGGGGTGGATGCGTGCCTCTCGGTTGCGCCTTATTACAACAAACCCACCCAGGAGGGGCTATATCAGCACTTTAAAACAATTGCTGAGGCAGTTGATATCCCGCATATTCTATACAATGTCCCTGGAAGAACCGTAGCTGATATTCATAACGATACCGCACTTCGTCTAGCATCGATTCCTAATATTGTTGGTATTAAAGATGCAACAGGCAATATCGGACGAGGTTGTGATCTATTGTTACGCGCACCTCCTGAGTTTTTCATTTATAGTGGCGATGATATTAGCGCACTAGCATTATTGCTGTTAGGGGGACATGGCGTTATTTCAGTTACCGCAAATGTGGCTCCCAGAATGATGCATGAGATGTGCATTGCTGCGCTTCTGGGAGAAATAAATACTGCGAGGTCGTTAAATAATAAGCTTCTGCGCTTGCATACAGACTTATTTGTCGAAGCCAACCCCATTCCTGTGAAATGGGCCGTTACACAAATGGGCTTGATAAATTCTGGAATTCGTTTGCCACTAACACCATTATCTGCTCAATACCATCAGCTTATACGCGAAGCAATGCAATTGGCGGGTATCCACACGACTTAAAGAGGTAAAATGTCAACCATGAAGTGGCGAAAAATAACCTTGCCGTGCCTGATACTGATGTTCTCAATGACAAGCATAGGTTGCAATATGTTTCCTGAAACCAAGAATATTGATTACAAATCGGCCGGCAAAGCACCCGCTCTGGATGTACCTCCTGACTTGGTTCAACCTGACATTGATGAACGCTATTCGATTCCAGAACTGAATTCACCTGGAAGCACAACATTCTCCAGCTATAGCAACGAACGGGGCGGACGGCAAAACACCAGTTCATCTTCTTTATTACCATCATCTTTTCAGGATGTGCATATTGAACGCTCAGGAACACAACGCTGGCTAGTTATTCCCCAATCGCCTGAAACCGTATGGCCGGTAATTAAGGAATTTTGGCAAGAACTTGGCTTCCTGATCAAAACAGAAGTTCCCGAGGCTGGAATCATGGAAACAGATTGGGCAGAGAATCGAGCCAAGATCCCACAAGATATTATACGCTCTGTACTTTCCACTGTTCTCGATAGCATTTAT
Source organism: uncultured Nitrosomonas sp. (assembly GCF_902826915.1). GTDB lineage: Bacteria > Pseudomonadota > Gammaproteobacteria > Burkholderiales > Nitrosomonadaceae > Nitrosomonas. The sequence continues at coordinate 10,599 of NZ_CADEGP010000049.1, read as the reverse complement.
TCCACCGCTGAGCGCGATAAATTTCGCACCCGCCTGGAACGAAACGAGGTAGGTAATACGGAAGTATATATCAGCCACCGCGGTATGGTCGAAGTATTGCAAAGTGGCCCTCTCAACCGCACCATCTGGCAACCACGCCCGGCCGACCCCGATCTCGAAGCTGAAATGCTCTCGCGTTTAATGATGCGCTTCGGCGTTGAGGAGCAAAAGGCTAAACTGGAATTAGCTACTAGCAAAAATAATACTTCTATTGAACGCGCTTACATCGACCAAGAAGGAACAGCCCTGGTTATCAATGAGGCATTTGACCGATCCTGGCGACGTGTTGGTTTGGCACTTGATCGAATTGGTTTTACCGTTGAAGATCGCAATCGTGAAGAAGGCATTTATTTTGTGCGCTATGTCGATCCCGATGTAGACAGCAGGAAGAAAGGCGACGATAAAGGGATTTTATCAAATATAATGTTCTGGCGTAGTGACGACAAGGATGCTGCCAAAGCCGCAAAATTTCGTATACAGGTTCATAGCACTGGAACCAACACATGCAAAGTAACTTTCTTAAGTGATGACGGATCAACTGTTAACTCTGCCACATCCAGCCGCATCCTAAAACTGTTGCATGAGCAGCTAAAATGAAGCCCCCGACCAGAAAAAACTACCGTGTTCCATCTTTGAAAATCTAAACGCAATTTTATGCGTTCCTTTCGAGAGCGCTTTAGCCGATGTCACCGCTTCCAGTTTTGCTTCGCCCATGTAAGTAAATTTATTCTGAAACCTGTGGAAAAAAACAAAATTAACTGCTATCTTACGAGCATAAAAATAAATTTTCCTCGTTATTTATAACTAAAAAGGAAAGGGAGTGTTTCATGACCAAAGTAATCTCAATTCCAAACATTAGAAATCAGAATCGTCGCCGAACCGTACCTTTTTTTTGCACCTATCACTTGGGAATTAAAACTGGAAGGAGATTAGGTGAACGTAGAGTTCCTCAAAAAGGAATGCCGGAGTATGTAGATCGCTATCCTGGGCATTTGATGGTTTGCATGGTTGCCATTTTATTCTTAGGTATGCTAGATGCTTTCTTTACACTCAATATTCTAGCTAGAGGTGGAGAAGAACTGAATTGGGTTATGGCACAACTGATTGAAGATAGCACGCAAAAATTTATCAGCTTTAAGCTGGCACTTACATCAATGGCGCTGATATTACTGATTATTCATCATAATGTACGACTTACTGAAAAAATACGCGTGTGGCATATCAAGTATTTGATTCTTTCCGGTTACACAGTATTGATTGGTTATGAATTGTATTTATTGAAGCTTGCAGAATTTTATTGAATCCATCATTGATATCAGAATTGTCGTTGGAAAAATTAATTTCGTTGCGATGTGAAATAGCTGGCTACTTTCCTCAAATCATCAAGTGCCAATGTACCGGCAGTTTGTTGCAGCCGAAGATATGCCAACAAGTAGTTATATCTTGCCTGAGCAAGATCACGTCGAGCTGTGTGTAATTGCTGCTGAGCGTCCAAAAGATTCAAATTAATACGAATACCACCACGAATACTTTTTTGTGTTGCTTCCACGAGCAGCTCCGCTGATTTCACTGCCATTTCCAAAGATTCAATCCTTCTGACGCTACTCATTAACAGATTGTATTGCTTGCGTAGCTCGACCAACACCTGGAGGGTTGCTGCGTCTAACTCAGCCTCAGCGCGAGCATGATTTGCAACTGCTTGTGCGGTTAGAGCATTCACACGCCCTCCTGAATAGATAGGCATATTAACTTCAATTCCAATCGTTCCAAATTCCGCATCCAAACCTTGCGTAACAAAAGAACCTCTCTTATTCTTTTGTAGACTGGCAACTAAATCAACACGGGGTAAATGACCAGCGTGGTTTTTCTTAATTTCTTCCTTGCCCGAAACAACATTATGACGTTGCGTCACCAACTCAGCGTTTTGTTCGAGCGCCAAAGCTTGCCAAGTGTCATAGCCATCTGGAAGCTGTATTGTCTGAGAGCTAAAAGTATCATTTAAACGAACCAATTGTGTTATTTTCTGCCCTATCAACGCTTCCAGCTTAAGTTGTGCAATTTCTAGCTCATCTTTTGCTTCAATTATTTTTGCTTGTGCCAGCGAATACTTAGATTGCGTTTCCAGAACATCAGTAGTAGTTCCCTCCCCTCTCAGCAGCATGCGCTCATTGACGCGTTTGAGTTCTTCAAGGGCATCAACCTCTGTCTCAGCAATTCTTACGCGATCTTGTGCTAACAAAGTTTCAATATAAGCTTCCACGACTCGAACTAAAAGCTGTTGACCATGCCCAAGAAATTTTGCACGACTAGAATCAGCCCTGGCTTTTCCTTGCTGATATCCAGCTATTGCTTCAAGATTGAATAAAGGCTGGCGCAAGGTTAGCGTACTGACTTGTCCATCAAAATTCAACGGTTGAGAACCCGTGCTTCCATTCAATGTACCTGAATTCTTGTTTTGAGCGTGCGTTACGGCTAAGCTTGGCAACAAACTGGCACGCCCGATGATTTCTGCTTGCTGTCCTGCTTCATTTTCGTGCAAAGCGGAGCGATAGATTGGGTCATGCTGCAATGCCGCTTCATAAGCATCCAAGAGGTTCAGAGCATGGGCCAAATTAGTTGCATTGAAGAATAATACAAAAATAATTATTAAGATCTTATGATAGAAAGCGATCATTGCAACTACTCTTCGCTTAGAGAGGAATGGACGCGATCAAGAATTGGTTTAAATAGATAATTCATAAGTGAACGCTCACCTGTTTTAATAAATATTTCAACCGGCATACCTGCTCGTATTTGTTCATCGGCCAATTGCTTCATGCCTTCTGGTGATACTTTAGCTTTAATACTATAAAATGGAAATCCGCTGTTTGCATCAACCAGTCGATCTGCCGATACCTGGGTAACAGTACCAGGAATATTGGGCGTTTTCTTTTGATTCAGCGCAGAAAAAATCAAATCTACTGGAAGATCAACATGAATTTTATCAATTAGATGTACAGGCACCTGGCCCGTAATAATCAGCATATCATCGCTTGGAACAATATCCATCAACTTAGATCCTGGGGCGATTACACCTCCTTCTGTAAATACATTCATGCCGACAACAATACCATCAACGGGCGCCTTAACTTCTAACGTCGCCAATTCAAAATCCTGTCCAATCAGGCGGCTTCTTAATGCTTCAGCTTCACGCTGCACATCAGACAATGTCTGTCTAACCTCTTTCTGATATTCCTGAAACCGGTGAATGCGACGCTGTTCAAGTTCCGTAATCTGGCGTTGCGTACGGCCAATATCCCCAGTGTCGGAAGAAATTTCTCCTGTGAGTTGCGTATAACTCCGCTCAAGTTCCAGAACACGATTGCGGGGAACAAAACCGTCCATGGCCAGATCGCGTAAACTGAAAAGCTGTTCTTCAAGGAACTTAAGTTGCTGGTTTTTGCTGACTCTTGATGACTCCAACCCCCGCAACTGTAATTTCAGACCCGCAGTATTTTCATCAATTGCAGCAATCTCATGTTGCAAAGCAAGTCTACGCGATGAGAATAGTTGATTTTGAATGCTATTATTATTAGCAATACGCGAATCATTTTGCGACGCAAATTCATTCGGAAAGGTGATTTCATTAGCCCCATCGCGCTCTGCCAATAACCTTGCTTCGATTGCACGCGCTGCATAGAGTTGACTACGGGTTATTTCTGCTTGAGCTTTGATCTGCACATCATTCATGCGTACCAGGATCTGCCCTAGTTTTACGTGATCCCCCTCTCTAACCAAGATTTTATCAATGATACCGCCAGTCTGATGTTGCACTGCCTGAAGATGACTCGCCACGGTGACGGTTCCCATGACAGGGACTCCTTTATCTAAAGGGGCGATCGATGACCATAGAATAAATCCACAGAACCCAGCCAAGACAATCCACCAACCGAGCCTAGTATAAGTCGTTTCATCAGTCTCAACCTGCGTGGATAGGTCAACTACTGGAATACTCTCAATAATTGATTCTTTTTCTTCAGCAACAAGCTTCATTATTATTCCTATTTGTTGATCGAAGTATTTATTCTCAATATATGATAGAACGGAACGACATCTTTCGGTTTAGCTAGTCTTAGTTACATCAGCAGCTTGTGGTGCTTGAGTAGCGGTCTGATTTTCAGCTTTCTTTTGTGCCAGTAATGCCTGTTGAGTTTGCTGTTGTTTTGTCAAAGCCTCGATTACTTCTTTGGTAGGACCAAACATTTTTACCATGCCCTCTTGTAATAGTAATAGTTTGCTGGTCGCACCTAGAATACTGGTTCGGTGTGTAATCAAGACGATAGTTTTCCCACGTTTACGCAAATCGATGATGGCAGCCAAAAGCGCTTGCTCACCCACGTCATCAAGATTTGAATTGGGCTCATCCAGAACGATTAATGAAGGATCATCGTACATTGCACGCGCTAAACCAATGCGTTGCTTTTGTCCACCGGAGAGTCCCGCGCCACCGCCGCCAAGTACCGTATCATAGCCTTCAGGCATATTTAGAATCATTTCATGAACACCTGCTCGTTTAGCTGCGAGAATAACTTTCTCTGCATGTATTTCTCCAAAACGCGCAATATTTTCTGAAACCGTGCCTGCAAATAGCTCAATATCTTGGGGTAAATATCCAATGTGCGGACCCAGCTCATCTTTGTTCCAAAGATAAACATCCGCGCCATCCAATCTTACTTTCCCCGAAGCGGCCGGCCATACGCCAACTAATAATCGAGCCAATGTGGATTTTCCAGACCCACTGGGGCCAATAACGCCGAGAACCTCGCCAGCATTAAGGGAGAATGAGATACCTTTGATAACCGGCACTTTTCCGCCAGGTGGAGCTGCAGCAACACTTTCAACATTAATGATACCGACTGGCTTTGGCAATGCCATCCCCGCTTCACGTGCCGGATTATGTTCAAGTAGCTGAGTGAGGCGCTCATAAGCACTACGCGTACTCCCAATTTGCTTCCACACGCTGATCAATAACTGAACCGGCGCTATGGCTCTACCTAATAGTATCGAGCCAGCAATCATCATCCCGGGAGTGATGCTATTCTCTAAAACCAATAGCGCACCTAATCCCAGCATGAGCGACTGTAATGCCACAGTGAAAGACTTAGATAATGCAGTCATCACGCCTGCTTTTTCACTGGCTTCAGCTTGTAAGTTAAGAAAGCGACTGTGCAATTTATACCAGCGAGATTGTATATTAGGCAACATACCCATGGCTTCAATTACTTCAGCATTACGCAGATTATTTGATGCTACATTGGTAGAAGCAATAGCCATCGAATTGGCCTCGGCTAAAGGCTTGTGTGATATTTTTTCATTGATGTAAGCTAGTGTGATCAATATGACCGTACCACATAGTGCAAAAACGCCCAAACCAGGATGGAACATAAATATTACGAGTAAATAAATCGGAAACCACGGCGCATCAAAAAAAGCGAATAAGGCATTGCCAGTTAAAAATTGCCGTAAATTTGTCAGATCTTTCAAAGCTTGCCCAGCATTGCCATCACCTTGCTTCAAGCTTTCTTCAAAGGCAGCAGTATAGACACGTTTATTCAATTTCATGTCGAGCTGTGCGCCGACCCGGATTAATACAAAGCTGCGTATGTATTCTAGTGCGCCCATGAAAATATAAGCGCCTAGCATAATCAACGTTAACATTAATAAAGTTGTTTCGTTGCGACTGGTAAGAACACTGTCATAAAGCTGCAACATGTAAATGGCTGGCATAAGCATGAGCATATTAATGACCGCACTGAATACCCCAATGTTTCTAAAAGCTTTCTTAAAACCAACTAGTACTTGTGCAACTTCATTCTTAGGAGCTCGAAATTTAAATTTCATCTATATAACGCCGTGATTATGTGTTATCCGATTACAAATATGCAATTTATTGAATCAATTATAGTTGTTGCTGGTTATTCTTGACTAGGTAAATCTTTTGCAGTCAATTCGAATGCTCTGGGAAGAAAGTTCAGATCTCGTTGTAAATCTGAACAATCAAAATTTAAATTCTGATTCATTCTTTCGGCCATTGCCGACGTCCAATAACGATAACGTGGTAGCCGCCGGATTCCCCATACGGCGATCTGAAAAAGCCATAGCGGTATTGTCAATGTGCGCTGCGGTTGATGCAATGCTGCAAAAACGCGATTAACCATTGCTCGGTACGTTAAAGTTTCTCCTCCCGCTAAATTATAGGAACGATTTGCCAAACTTAAAGTGCTAAGCGCCTTATAGCACGCGATCGCAACATCTTCAGCATGAATTGGTTGTCGCAAACCCTGAGCTGATCCTAACAGGGGAAAGAATCCAAACCGATGAATAAAATTCATTATCTCAGTAATATTTTTGTCCCGCCCATACCCATAGATCATTGTTGGCCGCAGAAATATCCATTCTATTTTATGCGCAGTCATCCATGCTTGTACCACCTCTTCGCTTTTGATCAGCTGCATGGCAATTTCTTGCTCTTTGATGTCTGTGGATGCGTTTTTCGTGAAGCGACTGGTGGAAGATAATACAACAATCCGGCGAACGCCATAGGCCAATAAGAGATTAAAATGTTCCGGTAATATCCAGATGGGTGCAACACATAGCCAAAAAGGAATAATCTCATTTTCTGTAAAATCACTGAAATCACCAGTCGTATCAAGCTGACGCCAAATAATTTGTGGATGACTTTGTGTGAACAAACGACGTGAAAAAGCGGTAATGCGATAATTGTTTTGTAATAATTGGTTTAGTAAGCATTGACCCACCAGACTGGTTGCACCCAACAATCCGATCTGTTGTTCATTCATATTCTTATTTTCAACAACTTGCAACAATACTGCGCAGAAAGAAATATCACGGCAATCCCAAAGCGAGACCATACCGCCAGAGAAACTAGCCCCATTAGCGCCTTTGGGTACTGTCGCTGAAAAAATTTTTGATAGAAACGTAGCATTCCTTTATGTTTGTGCCATGAGACAAAAAATGGTCTAGAACGGCTGCAGGTTCCCTGAAAATGAACAACCGGCGCGTCGGGTATGAAAATAATCTTCCATTTCTTTTGCCTAAATCGCACGCAAAGATCTAAATCCTCGCAGTGTAAAAAATAATTTTCATCCCATAGACCCACTTCATTGATGGCTTCACGCTTTACTAGCATCAATGCACCTGAAATTGCTTCGACTTCTATGGGCAGATGGGGCAATGGTTTGTTATTCAGGTGAAAATCAAAAAATAAGCGTGGCCAGAGTTTCTCCAGGCGATACAGCCCAAAAGCACGTACAAAAGCACGCCAAGGAGTAGGTATAGCTCTCCGTCCGCCACCTTGCTCGGAACCATCAGGATTAACCAAAAAACCACCGGCCATGCCGATATGGGTATCTGATTCTACTATCTCAACCATGCGCTGCAATGAATTTTCCTGCAAAACACAATCAGGATTCAGGAAAAGAATAAGTGGCTCGGTGGATAAATCAAAACCCACATTGCAACCTGCGGCGAACCCTACATTGTTATGGAGACGAACAATGTGCAGCTTCTTTGATGGAAGCTTATTTTCCAACTCAATCAAGCTCATATCAGAAGATGCATTATCAACTACGACGATTTGCTGGACCTGATGCAATACTGCATGAACACAATTTACCAGAAGCGAGCCACTATTATAGTTGACGATAACTACTGTCACAGGCGTGCTACAAACGAAATTCAATTGGCTTTAACTCCAGTTTTGCTCCACGCTCTGTAATGAAAGAGATGACAAAAAAGCTCGAAGCTGAGTAGTTGGTTTAAAGACATTTATCAATATATGAAGTACGAACACCATCATTTTACCGCCTTCAGCTAACATATAGCAGCATCTTATTCTTCTTACTTCATAAACAAAATGAATAAACTGACCTCTGAATGCTTGGATCAAAATACCCATGATCACTTCCAGGCGCTTTAACGTACATTTTTCTTGGTAATATCTTTTGTATATGGGCAATGCCAAACACTGAGGCAGCGTGTCATATCATGAGGTTGTATTGACTAGATAGGCTTAATAAACTGCCTCCCAAACATGATGACAATGACACCAACCAAACAAATGCCTACACCAATCCAATCAGTAATAACCGGACGAATTGCATCTATCACCCACAACCACATCAATGCCACACAAATATAGACACCGCCATACGCTGCGTAGACACGTCCTGCAGCCTGAGGATGAAGTGTGAGTAGCCAAACAAATAATGCCAAGCTGACAACTGCTGGGAAAAGCAGCCAAAGAGACTTTCCTTCTTTCAAGTAGAGATATGGCAGATAGCAACCAATTATCTCTGCCAAGGCGGTAACTACAAATAAACTCAACGTCTTGATGATTTCCATTACTACTGTCCAAATAAAGACAAATCATTTCTAATAATGTGACGGCCAGGAAATGATCGTAACTTGATTTCAAAGATATCGTCAAGAATCAAGTGGAATACCATAATGCCAAACAATAACGTTTTATTTAATGAACCAACCAGAAGTTAGTAGTCTGTTGCTGAAAGCGCCTCGAAGAAACGCTTGTTGCACGTTGACAGTAGCATTTAAGCAAAACTACTGAAATTATCCTGCACAAATAAAATTAATAACAACTTAATATTCGAAAGATGCTCAAATTATCAAGCTTAGTATAGGATCAAATGCACAGGCATATAAAAAACTCGGCCATAAATGACCGAGTTTTAGACAGGGGGATTATTTTTCTGCAGCTTCATAACCCTTCACTATACGGTTAAAATGCTTGATCAATGAATGATTTTTTTATAGAAGACCCTGATTGTTGAAAATGACATCTGGCATACATGAAAAGGCTAAATCGATTATTTATGCCTAATTTCTTAAAAATTGCGGACAAGTGATTCCGTAATGTATGTTCATTCATTTTTAAGTGCGCTGCAATCTGTTTGTTCTGTTCGCTACCATTAGCATGTGAGAACACATTAACAATTTCGCTTTCCTTACGTGTAAGGCCACTAATCTTTCTAGTGTCGATAGAAGGGGAAGCTGCCCTTCTCATGCGGAAGTTTTGTAGAAAAGCACGACTGGCTGTATCTCGATCAAACCACACCTCTCCGTTATGAACCTTATCAATCACCTTAAGTATCGTCTGGATGGATTCTTTCTGGTACACAATACCTCTCGCACCTGAAATCACTGCTTGGTCAATAACTTTTTGATCGTGTGTTCTGCAAAAAATCACGACTTTTGTATCTCCGTTATTGGCAAATTCAGAGATATAGTTTACGCAATTAATATCACCCAAATAAATATTGAGTATCAAAATATCCGGTCGTTTTTCCATGACCAGTCGTTTAGCAAGAAAAATATTCGCTGCTGTCCCAACAACTTCCATCTGCGGTTTCTGATCATTGATCAGTTTCTCCAATCCCCATAGTATTATTTGCTGATCGTCAACTAAAAATACCCGAATTGGGTTTATAGAAAATTGTTTTGCCAGCATTGCCGACTTGTCAACATCATCATATCGATTAAAGTCAGACTCTACCTTATAACCGTTTTTTTCACTATTACATTCTTGGGCTTGGTTGCTCAAGGCCGCAACCAATGCCATGGTGCGCTGCATGATTGATTCAGTGCTATAGCGGGTAAAATAAATACAGAGTTTGCAATTTTCGATCGGAAGGTTCAACTGGTGCATTAAACAGAGATTGTCACCATCATCCAGCTCCATATCCGTCAGAATAAGATCTGGTTTATCGATTTTTATTCTGAATGTGGCTGTTTTATTTGAATTGTAAATGCCAATGATATCGCATTTCCATCCTTTAACTATATTTTCTAAATTCCCACCTGAAATATAATTACGAACCAAGATTAATACTCGTGGAACTTCTATTCTATTATGAGAAATTCTCTTCAACGCTGATTCTGTTTTTTTATTCATTGATCTTTGCCTTTTAAGAGTCCCACGACATTACAATTTTTCATTTGCAATGACGACAAACCACCTGTGTAAACGAATGTGAACGTGAGATGCCTGTCATCCTAACAAAAACACCCTATAAAAGAGAAAAAAGCATTCCACACACGGCATGTTAATTCCACTTGTTAGTACAAAAGTTTCAGTGATGAACAAATAAATTAATCTTCAACTTATTTTTCTTGAATTTTTATTAAACATCAACAGCCCAAAAGCATCGAGAGGGATAAAAATGCCTTAGGACTGTTTTCATGCCCAGTATGTCGGATATAAATCCCAGTTGTTCCGAATGGATTTATGTGTAATTATTTCCCACGCACAAATGAACTATACGTGGGAAATAATCCCATGTCAATATTTTTGCAAGATTACCCTGATCAATTTATATAAGTAAGCAATAATCATATTTATCACAATTTTTTGCTCAATCTTTGAAGCTTCGATTCGCTTCTTCTTTCTTTTATCTAAGACTAGGTTTCTTGAGCGTTGATAGCATTGCAAAGGCTATGTCACAATTAATTATTGAATTATTTGTCCAACGTGCATTGAGATAT